>VBQI01000029.1 GCA_008297865.1 Thermoplasmata archaeon | reverse complement strand
AAGGAGACAAACAATCCTCTTTTCTGTATTGCTGTTAGCAAAAATAAACCATGCTAACAGCAATTTTTAGCCAACATGCGGAGATACTGTATCTGCCGAAGGATTTATATACCTCTTTTGGTATACATATTTGGAGGCAAAAACATGAGAAAGCAATCTAAAGGTAAAGGAGTAAGAATATTGGTTTCTGTTTTGATAGGACTGGCATTACTAGCCCCGATAAATATAAATGGACTCGGAGCAAGCGAAGAAAACGAAGGAATAGACGTAACACCCCACACACCTATGGCTATATCAATGTCTTCTGGTGAAGCAACTTACCATGAACCAAGAGTATATGTCATGGAAGAAGAGGGCAGTGGTGGTTCATTTAATGGACCCGACGTAGTATTTTCAGAAGGCTTCGAAGACCTTTGGATTCCAGATAGTGATGGAGATTATGCACCGCCAGGCTGGGAATACATAAGGAATGTTCCGCCAGAATATAGTTATAATTACTACGGATACCCAACATTTTGGTATCAAGAAGGCTTCTATGTAGAGAGCGGTAGTTATGCTGCAGCTATATCATTCATATATCCATGGCCATGGACACAGGATGAGTGGTTGATAACTCCGGAAATAGATTTAACGAGCTATGTGATGCCAACTCTGACATTCTGGGCAGATTATTGTGGACAGGACTTGTATCCACCAGTGGAGCATCACTACATTATGGTTTCGACAGATGGTGGAGCTACGTGGACAACGGTGGAAGATTTAGGATGGCCAGGCTCCGCATATGAGGAGCATAACTGGTTTGACTATCCGGTGGTTATAGACTTATCAGACTTCCAGCTTCAGACAATAAAAATTGCCTTCCGTCTCAAGTGCCTTGATTATGAAGGAGGCTCATATTACACAGAATGGTATCTGGATAACATTACCCTGACTGCTACAGAAGTTAAGCATTATGATGTTGGTGTAACAAGCATTGACTATCCAGTGCCTGGCGAGAGTTATCCGGCTGCTCCACTGAAAGTAAAGGCAACAATAAAGAACTTTGGAATAGAGCCGATGGAAGGCGTAGATGTACACCTCCAGATTTATCAGGAAGTTCCTTACGATCCAGAAATTGCATGGTATGATGATATGGAAAGTTGCTGTCATAACTGGACCGCATATGACTGGGACGATGATGGATGTACATGGACATGGACCGATAGGAGATATAATTCACCAACACACAGCTGGCGGTCAACATGTTGTGATAGAGCGGTATATACTGGAAACAGTTTTGACAGTCTTATAAGCGATGAGATAGTGGTGCCAGATTGTGCGGTCTTCGTATGGTTAAACTTTAGTATGTGGATGCAGACGTTAGCACAAACTTGGGAAGTGGAGGATTATGGAATATTATCCATAAGTATAAATGGTGGTCCATGGCAAGTAGTCGATTTATATTGGGAAACCTATGACGAAGATTATACAGAAAACTGGATTTGGAATTACCCAGAAAATGAAACAGTTGGGAAAGCTAATCTTCATCCCGAGATATATATGCACAAATATCCATGGGGAATAGCACTTCATGAATTAGGTGTAAAGGGTGGAGATAGAATTAGAATCAACTTTACATTTGTCAGTGATCCATGCCATAACTATGAGGGATGGTATATTGATGATGTGAAAATCCTCTATCAGTGTGGACCAATCCAGCCATTGATTTATAGTGGATATAAATACCTCTCTGGAATACTTATGCCTGGAGAAGAAAGACATATAGAATTCCCACTTGAATGGACAGGTGCCCAAGATGATACTGTCTATTATATCCAAGTCTATACTGCAGATGAGCGCGATGAGAATCCATTAAATGATGAGTTAAATATATCTTATTGGTTCGGGGATTTGCATGATGCTGATGTTATATCTGTTACTGTACCAGATGAAGTTAAACTTTCGTCGTGTTGCGAGGAATCAGTAAAGGTGCCGATAGAGGCTGTGGTTTGTAATAATGGAAACGTTGCCGAGAATATTCCAGTAAAGATAGAGGTTAGAGAAATTATGTATCAAGAGTTATTCTTTGATGATTTCGAGAATCCAGAAGAATCAGATCCTCAAAATGGAAAAAGATGGACTTTGGCTTATGCTGCAGGAAATGAAGCCGATCTTCTTCCACACGTTAGTGACTGGGATGCGTATTCTGGAGATTATGCATTATGGATAAATGATGAAAAAACGAATCTTTATCAACACAATATGGCCCAAGCAGCTTTAATTAATGCCGAATATTTAGACCTAAGGATGCCATCTGAAGCTACACATATATGGCTTAAATACTGTGCAAAGTGGGCATTTGAGAATGAAGGTCATTCGAGCTTTGAATATGGCGATCCACCAATTTATTATGTAACTTATGACGCTTGGGCTCCAATATTAGAAGATCCAGAGGCAAATGCATTCCTTGGATGGTGGCCATCGACAGAACTTGCATATAAGATTACGCACGTTAATGACATGGAAGAATTTAAATGGAATTGTCCAGAAGATCCAGGAATATGGAAAAATCCGTGGGATATAGATAGTGAAAATCTGTTCTATATAGATTTAATGCCTTGGATTAAACACTATCAAGATCTTGGATATATTCAGCCGGGTCATTTGTTCAGTGTAGGCTTTTTCGTTAAAACAGATGAATCAGATAATTTTGAAGACGATGCACCCGCTTGTTTCAGTGGTTTGGGCGTAGACGATGTGCAACTAATAGCTGCGATACCTGGGCCGGTTGTATGGAGCACCATTCAAACAGTTCATTTGCAGCCTGGAGAATGCAAGACTATTAAGGTGAAATGGTCAGCAGATGCATATAGTTTTTATCAAGTAAAAGCACAGACTATATTAAAGGATGACATTGATTATGGTGATAAGGTAAATGAATCACAAAACTATAAGACAGCTGAAACTTACATCTATGAGCAGTGTGTATACGATGACATAGAGAGAAGTGAGAAGCACTGGTCTACAGAGGATAATACATATGGTCATCCGGCAAATTGGACAATATGTAGTGACGATAGCTGTGATTGGAGAGAAAATCATTATTGGTGGAATGGATACGCAAGTGCAGAAGAACACACACCCGTCAATGATGTATTGATGATAGGACCATTTAATTTCACTTCATATGCAAAAATAACATTTGAATATGATACCTATTATAGCTTAGAGCCCGGCTTTGATTATGGATATGTTGAAATAAGTAACGACTCCCAGAATTGGTGGCTATTAGATTACTTCACTGGATATTCAAATTGGACACACAAGCCATATACATTATTTGATACAATAGGAGGTGTAACACTTCATGATTACTTCGGAAATCCAATAGGATTAACCGATACACTCTATATCAGATTTAGATATGCAACTGATGAAATAGTCGAGTATAAGGGTTGGTACATTGACAACGTGCAGATAATGGCAGATGATTTCAATATACTCTTCTTTGATGACATGGAATCTGGAACAGGTAGCTGGGTAACGATGGTTAAGCCAACAGGCGATTTGTGGCATAGAACAACATACGATGCATACAGTGGAGATTATTCATGGTGGTGTGGATGGGAGCATACATACTCAACATATGATTTCGATGCAACCACTGGATACTCACATTCACCAATGCAGTACTACAATAATATGGATGATAAACTCATATTAACACTTGATTTGTCCGATAAATATCAGGCATACATGTATTACATGGAGAAATATGATTTCGCTGACACCAAAGACTATGGTATAGTAGAGCTTAGTACAGATGGAACAACGTGGAAGCCGGTAATGAAGACAACTGGTTTGTCAACAGACTGGACACTTAGAAGGATAGATTTGACACGCTACCTGCCTGGAACAGTTTACGTGAGATTCAGATTCATTTCAAATGAAACTGGAACAGCAACTGGATGGTTCATAGATGACATAAATATAACTTGCAAGGTAGATGCAACAGCACCGGTCACCACATGCATACTCAATCCACCTTCTCCAGATGGGTGCAACGGATGGTATGTCTCTCCAGTTGAAGTAACGTTAGAGGCTGTGGATGATAAAGAAGTGGCAGCAATCTATTATAGCATTGATGAAGGAACAGAGAAAGTATATACTGCGCCATTTACCATTGATATTGATGGAGAACATACAATAGCATATTATGCAGTTGATCATGTTGGAAATACAGAACCAACAAAGACAGTATCATTTAAGATCGATTCAACAGCCCCAACCGCAACAATTACATATCCACAATCTGGATATATTTATCTCTTTGGCAGAGAACTGTTTGCAAATCCACTCGGCGGAACGTTGATAATCGGTGGAATCAAATTCCAGGCAAGTGCCAGTGATACAGGAGGCTCAGAACTGGATTATGTAGCATTTGATATCGATGGCTATTCCTATGAGAAAGCAGCTCCGGGACCATATGAAGTATGGTGGCACAAGTTTGACTTATTGCCAGCAAGCTATACATTGAAAGTATATGCATGCGACTACGCATGCAACAAGGGAACAGAAAGCACATTAACCTTTACACACTGGCTATAAAGAACGACCCCCTCTCCCCTATATTTTATATTTTTAGTGTGCGATATTTTTATAAACATTTTTTGTTTACAATAAAATGATGGGGAAAAAACTCACTGTTATAGTTGGAACATTGCTTCTATTTACCTTCACAGGGCTGTCAATAAATAATTTTGTTGTTGATTTTTATTGGGAACCAGAGGAGCCGTTGACGATAAACATTATCCATTTTTACGATAGTAGTTCTAATGATGCACCTATTGTTTCATGGCTGTGGGATTTTGGAGATGGAACTACCTCAGATTTACAAAATCCAACTCACCAGTATGTAGATAATGGAACATATGATGTTACACTAACAGTCACTTGGTGGGATGGAAGTGATTATGTTACAAAAAGCAGAACAAAAGAAATAACAGTACTTAATACTCCCCCAATAGCAAATGCTGGAGAGGATAGAATAGTTAATCATAGCACTGTAATATTCAATGGAAATCAGAGTTACGACCCAGACGGTGAAATCGTTTCATGGCTGTGGGATTTTGGAGATAACAGTACTGGAGAAGGAATGATTGTGGAGCATCATTATACCTCGAATGGCATATATAAAGTTACCTTAAATGTTACAGACGATGACAATGCATGGGCTGAAGATTATATGTTCATTACAGTTGATACACATCCTCCGGTGACATATGCAACTATTTTTGGAGATAAAGGGTTAAATGATTGGTACAGAAGCAATGTATCCATACAACTCATTTCTTATGATAATGTATCTGGAGTGAAGGAAACCCTCTATAAAATAGACAATGGCACATGGACGCCATATACATCTTCAATTAACATCACATCAAATGGAGAACATCGATTTCAATTTTACGCAGTTGACAACGCGGGAAACAAAGGAGATAAAGAAGAAATAAGCATCAACATTGACAAAGAAATGCCTTCAGTAAGATTTGTATTTCCAGAAAAAGGTTCCTTGGTTATTTTTGGAAGGAGTTTTCATGTGTTAAGAAATTCTATCATCATTATTGGAAGAACTACTTTTGTTATAAATGCCACAGATAATGTTTCTGGAATAAATAGAGTATGCATTTATTATGATAACATCCTCAAAAAAATAGATACGCAACCACCTTATGATCTAAAAGTTGGAGGAGCAATTGGGAAACACGAAGTAAAAGTAAAAGTGTATGATGTTGCAGAAAACTTAGTTGAGAAAAGCATAGATTTCTGGATTTTCAGTATTATCCCAGCAAGAGATAATGTTTTATAGAATTTTATTATAGCTATGTAATGAAAATAGTTCCAGATACATCAGTTATTATAGACGGAAGAATTACGGAATTAATTAAGATGGGAAAATTTGAGAAAGTTGATATTATAATCCCCATAGCTGTTTTAGCTGAGTTAGAGCATCAAGCAAATGCTGGAAAAGAGGTGGGAATGAATGGCTTGAATGAAATTGTTAGCCTCCAAGAATTTAAAAATGAGGGAAAAATATATCTTCATTTTTATGGGAAATATCCAACAGAAGAAGAATATGGAAGAATCGATGCAATAATAAGGGACGTGGCGGAGGAAACAGGGGCAACGCTTCTGACCTCGGATAAAGTACAATCAATGGTTGCAAAAGCAAAGGGAATTAATGTATATTATCTTCCTCCTCTTCACGAAAAGAAAGAACCAAGTTTGTTGAAATATTTTGATGAAGAGACAATGAGCATTCATCTTCGCCAAGATTGTGTTCCATATGCAAAAAAGGGCAAGCCAGGAAATTTCAAAATAGTGAAATTGAGGGATAAAAAGTTGACAGAAGAAGAATTAACGGAAATAACCCACCAAATTATTGAATATGTAAAAAGAGACGCGGACAGCTTCATAGAGATAGAGAGAAAGGGGGTTACAGTTGTTCAGCTTGGGAATACACGTATTGCGATAGCTCGACAACCATTTGCAGATAAATTTGAAATTACTGCAACTCGCCCTATAGTAAAACTTAGCATCGATGATTACGGACTGGATGAAGAAGTCAAACAAAGATTATCAAATTATCATCGTGGTATTTTAGTAAGTGGCCCACCAGGTTCAGGAAAATCAACTTTTGCCCAAGCAGTTGCAGAATACCTTTACAGCTTGGGAGCGGTTGTTAAAACAATGGAAAACCCTCGAGATCTCCAACTAATTGAAGAAATCACACAATATGCCCCATTAGAAAAAAATATGGAACTGACAGCAGATATATTGCTCTTGGTGCGTCCAGACTTTGTAGTCTTTGACGAGGTGAGAAGAAGCAAAGATTTTAAGGTTTTTGCAGACATGCGCCTTGCTGGCGTGGGGCTAATTGGCGTTACCCACGCGAATCGCGCCATAGATGCCATACAACGTTTAATAGGAAGAGTTGAGCTTGGTATGATACCCCAAGTTGTTGATACTGTAATTCACATAGTTGGAGGGAAGATAGAGGAAATTTTGGAGCTTAAATTTACTGTGAAGATCCCACATGGTATGGAAGAAGCAGATTTAGCCCGTCCTGTGATTATTGTCAAAGATTTCTACACAAAAAAAGTTTTGTATGAGATTTATACTTATGGAGAGCAAGTTATTGTTATGCCTGTTGAGGGGGAGGAAAGAAACCCCCTCCAAAAATTGGCCGAGAGACAGCTGGAGTACATAATTCAAAAATATGTTGATGCAGAAGTTAAAGTGGAAATTAATGAAAGTGTTGCAAATGTATATGTTGATGAGGAAGTTATCCCACACTTAATTGGGAAAGGCGGAAAAACAATTTCGAGTATTGAAAAAGAAGCCGGTGTGAAGATAAAAGTGTATCCATTGCTAAAAAAGGCGGAAATAGTCCCGAATATTGTTAAAAGAAAAAAAGAGATTGTCCTTAAAGTTGGAAAAGGATATGCAAAAAGGATGGCACAAATTTTTATAGAAAATGAGCCTATATTCTCTGGGAATGTATCTGTGCAGGGGGATATAAAACTTAGAAGACAAAGTAAGGAGGCAAAAAAAATTATTGAAGCAATTGCATCTGATAAGCGAATATTTGTAAAGATAATATGATAGATGTTGTAACCGCTGTAGTTATGAGAAAAGGAAAGATACTCATCCTAAGAAGAGGGGAAGAGGTTAGTACATATAAGGGCAAATGGGCATGTATCTCGGGCTACTTAGAAGAAAATGAAAGACCTTTAGAAAGAGCATATAAAGAAATGGAAGAAGAAGCTGGATTGAAGAAAGATGATGTTAAACTGATAAAAGAAGCAAAGGTTATAGAATTTTATGATGAGGAGGAAAGAAAAGAATGGAGAGTACATCCTTTTCTTTTTGAAACAGAAAAAGAAGAGATTAGCATTGACTGGGAACATACAGAATATAGATGGATAGAGCCAAAAAAAATAAAGGAATATGATACTGTTCCAAAACTAAAAGAAGTTATAACAATGCTATTCTAAAAGACTTTGATATCAATTACTCCATGAATTATGCGGGGGGCATATGATTTTATTTTCTTGCAAAAGAGCATCTCTGCTTTCCATCCATCTGCTTTTATTATACTCTCCGCTTCTTTAAAAATTTTCTCAGGAAAATCTTCTTCCTTACATTTTTGATGGAAATGGATAATTCCATCGCTCTCTAAAGTTTTTAGAGCATATGGAATAAAGCTCATTGAATCAAGGCAACCCATTATGACACGAGTTGCAACACCATGTGGGGCAACTTTTCTACAATCTCCGAGGATAGGTTTCACCAGATGAAGAACATCGTTAAGCAAAATATTTTCTTTTAAATATTCATAAGCTAGTGGATTTATTTCACATGCATACACTCTCGCTTTTCCATATACAGCAATTGGCAAGGTAAAATAGCCTATGCCAGCAAACATATCTACAACTATTTCATTTTTAGTTACTACATTTGCCATCCTTATCCTTTCATCGATGTTGCCAGAGGAAAACATTATTTTTGATACATCAAACCTATATTTTATACCGTTCTCGATATGTACTGTTTCTGTTTTATCTCCATAGATTAATTTGAAGCATGGCTTTCTTGTTATTCCTTTTATGCCTCCTACATCCTCCAAAACAGATTTGCATTTTAGTACTTCTGCATAAACTTTTGCAATCTTTTCTTTTTCTTCTATCTCATCAAGCTTAAGAATTAAAACATCTCCTATTTTCTCCCATTTCTTGGGAAGATTCCTATAACCTTCTCCCCCAATCTTATCTCTAAGTCTTTTCTTAATCTCTTCAAATGGATTAAAAATTTTCCTGCCAACAATTTCCTTTTGCTCAACTATATCAAATCTACAGGGCAGTGAAGGCACACCTTTAACGGGAATCTCAACTTTATCCCCGTATCTCTTTATTTTTCTCGAGACATCAAGCAAATTTTTTTCTATGAGCAAATTTTTAACTTCCTCAGCCTTCCTCTTTTCCACAACTATAGCAAGATTCACGTTCATATATAACACAGACATTTAAAAAGCATTGAGATGGCGAGGAGAGGATGTCTCCTAATAAACTGTTTTGCTATAACTGATTGATAGTCAATATCGCCATATTCATTTAAAAGCCCGATATCTTTTTCAATAATCTTTCCAAAATAATTATACAGTTTATCCGTAGCGTGATAAAAAATTTTTCTTAAAATCAGACATTTTTTTAACTCATTCCCAAATTCTTTCATGTACTCTTTTTCATATCTTGTCAAATCATCGAAATTTTCAGCGAGAATTTTTGAAGCAAGCAACCCAGCATATAATCCACCACCAGAAGTTGCTTTCACCTGCCCTGCTGCATCACCAACTAGTGCAACATTTTTTTTGGCAAACTTTCTTAACCCAATTGGTATAACTGCTCCTCTAATATTTTTTACTTCTATATCGAGCATAGATACAAAAGTATTAAATTTTTTTCTTATGCCCCCCTCTTTGCTTCCTAACCCTATTCGCAATTTATTACCATCTGGAACGATCCATGCAAAAAATCCTGGGGCAAATTCATTTCCAAAATATATTTCTACAAAATCATCATCTCCTCTCTTCCCTTCTCCCTGAATAGCGTTTACATAATTAACCTTTCCAAAAGAAAACTTTTCTGCAACTATACTTCTTGCTCCATCTGCTCCTATAAGCCAGCGAAATCTTACGCTTCCATTTATTTTATTTTCATAAATATTTTTTACTCTGAATCGCAATTTATATTCCACTCCTTCAGACATTGCTTTTTCAGCGAGATATTGGTCAAATTTTTTTCTATCGATAACGTAAGCATATGTCTTATTTCCTCCGATTGCAACCTTTCTTCCATCTGGAAAGTTAATTAATGCTCCTTTTATTTCATTCATAACTGTCTCGCTATCAGCCATCTTTATCACACGCCCGCTCACCAATCCAGCACATACTTTTTTGCCTATGCTTTCTTTCCTTTCTAAAACTACAACTTTGTAGCCTTTTTTTGCAAGCAAGTAAGCTGTCATATTGCCGACTGCACCTGCTCCGACAATGGCAACATCAAATTGCATCATATTTAAGTATTGAATATATTTAATAATTAATGTTGTTTAGGAAGAAAAATAAGCTTTCATATGTTGCGAGATTTGTCGTTGATGCCGAAGGTAGGAGGATTGGGGAAAGCATTTCAGTGTTTGAAGATTTACTTATCATAAAAAAAGGAGAAAAATATTATGCAATTCCATTTAAGCATGTGGAGATGAGGGGAGAAGAAATTCATTTAAAAGGTGTTGTTCAATGGGATAAGGCGGAAGAGCTTGCAAGGAGGTGGGAAACTGCTTAAGATGGTCATTGTTGTAAATAAAATAGAAATGTCGTGTGGGAAGATGGCTGTTCAGGTAGCTCATGCTGCAGTAGATTGTTCTCTAAGAGCATGGAAAAAGAAAAGAAGGATAACGAAACAGTGGCTTAGAGAAGGACAGAAAAAAGTCGTGCTTGAAGCAGACGAAGAGGAGATATTGATGCTTGAAAAGAAGGCTAAGGAAATGGGCATATTGACATCATTAATCAAAGATGCTGGCTTAACAGAACTTGAGCCCGGCACACTGACTGCTTTAGCCATTGGACCCGATGAAGAAGAGAAGATAGATAAAATTACTGGACATCTTCCTTTAAAATGAAAAGAGAAGTAAGAATACTTGGGATAGACGATATGCCATTTTCTTTTGGAGATGAAAAGGTAGATATTGTAGGGGTAATAATGAGAGGAGGAACATACCTTGAAGGTGTTCTTAAGACTACTATAAGCGTGGACGGAAACGATGCCACGTGCAAAATAATAGAGCTTGTCGAGAAAACAAAGCACAAAAAACAGCTTAAAATTATAATGATAGATGGCATTGCCTTGGGAGGCTTTAATGTTGTAGATGCAGAAAAAATTTTTCTTTCAACAAATTTGCCAGTAATTACTATAACAAGAAATAAGCCAGATATGAAAAAAATAAAGGAGGCTTTAAAAAAGCATTTTGATGACTGGAAGGAAAGGTGGGAAATAATAAATAAAGGTAGAACAGAGGAAATTTTATTGCGATACCCAGTTTATGTAAAATATTTTGGGCTAAAAAGAGAGGAGGCGACAGAGATAATAAAACTCTCTATTATAAGAGGTGCCATTCCTGAGCCAATAAGAGTGGCACATTTAATAGCTACTGGAATAAAAAAAGGCGAGTCAAGAGGGAGATGCTGATTTTATTGCCTCTATAATGCTTCTTATCTTTTCTATCTCTTCCTCAACGAGAGAGCCAGTAACAATTGCGTTTGCACCAGCTTCTATTTTCCTCTTTGCTTCCTCTGGAGTTTTTATTCCCCCTCCTACTATAATGGGCAAATCTACAATTTTTCTTATTTCTCGAATCATTTTATCTGGAACTGGTTTTTCTGCATTTGAGCCTGCATCTAAGTAAACGCAGTCCATTCCAATACATTCAGCATATGCACAGTATCGAACCGCTTTTTCAATATCATCTTCTCCTATTCTATCAAGCACGGTTTTTTGCTCAACTGTTGTTGGAATCTTACTCGTGCTTATTACCATATAGCCAGTAGCAATTGGTTTTATCCCTAATTTTTTAACGAGTATTCCTCCTTTGAGCTGTTCTCCTCTCGTATGTTCATATTTCAATGAATTCATGAATTCCATAAAAAGAACATAATCTGCATTTTCTACCAACGCATCGGCAGAATTTGGAAAAATGATGGTGGGTAAACTACAATTTTTCTTAATTTCTTTTATGGTATCATAAACCATTTTTCCATCTACAGTTGAGCCACCTACCATGATTGCATCAGTGCCATATTTCTCACATAAATAAGCCATTTTCCCTGCTTCTTGGGCAGATTGCTTATCGGGATCGATTAAAGAGAAATGTAACCTTCCATTGATAAGTCTTTCCTGAATCATTTTCCTAAAAATGAGCATCCTATTTTAAAACTTTTTCATTTAAAATGGGTGAGAGGAACGAGGCGGAGGCAAGGGGGAGGAAAAAAAGATTTTCCTCGTCCCTCTCTTTATTTTATAGGTTTATGCCTATAAAATATAAGAAATATCCTATATAAATTTTTCGTCTACATCCATCTATCTAAGCCGTATTGTTTTCCAGCTTCCAAGGTTGGCAGTCCAAAAGCTCCTTGAATGAAATTTTTAATCATCTCTTTATACCATTCCATATCAATCTCATCTCTTTTCTGCAAAAGTTCTAAAGGATACATAAAATGAATTGGCTTAACCCCGCTTTTCGTTGGATTTTTTATTCCCGGTAAAGGTTTTTTTGTTACAACAAACTTGAATTTTCTCCTGACATTTATTTTTCCCATTAGTCTTTCGAGCGCTGCAGCTCTTTCTCCATATACTGAAGGAGAACCATTTGGATTTGGCTTATAGCTTTTATAAGGCTGAACCGATTGGACAAGAGTGAAAGCATCTAAACTGAATTTTTCTATGTTCAACTCTTTTAATCTTTCGGTTGTTATTCTCTTTATTGATTCCTTTACTTTTTCTCTTGCCATTTCTTCATCATCCCATTCTATATTTTCCTTAAGCACATCTATCATAATATCTTTAAGCACCATTCTTGCGATATCGGGCTTATCACTCCCTTTGAAATTATTTCCCTTCGTTATCATATTGACTTTTCCATTCTCTACATCAAAGATGAGATAATTTTTGTGCTTAACAAAAATCATTGCTTCATGCTCTTCTGCCTCAAGCTCAAATGCATCGTATCCCAACGCTTGCCTCCATTTTTCGTTACACCCTCTTATTATTGCATATATTTTTGATGGTGATGTTATCCATTTTTCGCTTCCATCCTTCTTTCCTAAGGCTTCTCTAAGCCTCTTTGATGCAGAACGAGAGCATGCCACATAAATTCCATCTGTATCTCCATATACAACTCTTGCTTTTTCATTTTCTAAGGTCTTTAGTATATCATATAAAATATGTTGTCCTTTTGTGGTGATTAATGCAGCCCCCCATAAGTTAAACTGTCTGCATGAAACTGTAGGTGCAGATAGTATTCCATGAGTTCCTGCATTTCTTGCCGCCTTTAAAGATTGATACATCATCTCGAGCCTTTTCCTTTCCTTTCCTTCCTTTTCCTTCATTTCTTTCTTTACTTTCTCAATGAAATTCATAATTCCTCTCATAGCTAAATTTACCACTCCTGGTTCTTTAGATATTTTCACACCTATCAGCACACCTGTATCAATGAATTCGAACCCATTTCTTTTGCACAATGGCTTTACTTCCTCTAAAAATCTTCCCGGAACTTTTTTTAACCATATCCAATCATCTGCTTTATCTTTTGCAAGCATGACTGTATCTGCTCCAGCATTTACAGCCCTCAGAATTGTAGGATACATTGCTCCCACATCTGCAACTATAACTTTATACCATGGAACGAAATGGCTTTTTGCATCTCTATCAGGTTTTATTGTCATTCCACCTGGAAAATGATATGCAATTTCACTCTTTTCCTCATCGCATATAAGAAAAGGATATTCTACCCAATCAGGCATTTCTTCGCCATATTTCACAAATCTCATTATTTCTTTACTTCCTCCTTCTTTCCTTACATTTTCAGCAATCTCTCTCTTTTTCCTTCCATACTTTCCAATCCTTTTTGCAATACTATAAACTCTGCATAAAGAAGGCATTATTTTTCCGTGATATGCAGCCCTTATCATCGCCATATAATCCCACATTCTTGCAGCACCAGCAGCAAAAAGCATTTCAAATGGCATACCTGTAGTAAAGGCAAGGGGCAAGCCTTGCTGAATCAGACTCAAAAAAATTCTTATTTCCTCTATTACATCCTGTTCATTATACTTTAATGTTTTATCATCAATTGCCATTTCTTCTAAGGAGAGATGGAGTCTCTCTGCTATAGAAACTCCAAGAAAATTAGAAACTCCTCCTAAACTAAAGTCATCTAAGGAATAGAATTTCCTTGCTGCATGAAATGTATCAAAGCTTGAAGGATAAAGTATTGCAGTATCACTTGCAACGCCAAAATGAAATGATTGATCCTTTCTCATGTATTTTTCAATGAAATCCTTAAGCTCTTTAATTTCATTTCCAGAAAGTATTTCTGAGCTTTGAATGAGCCTTTTTATCCTTCCATATATTTGCAAATTGTCAAATCCCAGTATATTATGTCCTGCAATAATATCAGAACTTCTAACAATTCTACTAAATTCAATAAGATTTTTTATTTCTTCATGCTCATCATTGGCAACCATTTGTTTAATTTCTCCTTCATATTCTGGCATATCTGTGATTTCGAAGAAAAAATCCTCTTTTTCTAAATCATGGCTGGAGCAAAAAGAAATATAAAAGTTTCCATATCCAATAATATCAATTGGCACATTTTTTGTTTCCCCATATTTTGTCATTTCTATATCATATACTATCACTTTCAACTTTTTCTCCTCTCCACCAGTATCAAAAACCCATTTCCCCTGAGATGCTAAATCTGTGAGAACCCTTTCATGGTATGGAATGTCATGTTCTGCTGTGTAAAAGCCCATATTAAAAACTTTGTCACTTACCTCAGGCACGCTAGAAGGATGTCTTACATATACTTTTGCAACTTTTCTCTTTATTTCAGAATTCCAGAAGGAAACATATTCTTCTATTTTTCCTATTTCCTTAACTCTTTCATCATCTTTTAACTCCTCCTCAAGTCTTTTCTTTCCATCTTCTGCATCCATATCGCTTGGAAAAATGACGAGAAAATATGGAGTATGTATTTCTCCAACTGGCTGTATTTTGCCCTGCCAGTATAGATATGATGGCGAAGCATTAATTAGCATAGTAAAACATAGAGGATGTGCCTTATAATTTTTTGGGAAGTGTAATGTCAAGTAACATCGGTAACATTTTTTGAAAAATATACGCTAGCAGGATAATCACGGATACCCATATGGTATCGATGATTATTAAACCATTCAATGAATTCTTGAAGCAATGAAAGAATATTTTTAAAAACTTTCTTCAATTTCAGAAATTCTTCATTGAAAGTTCTTATAGTCCTTTCAATCTTTCCTTTTGCTTGTGGATAATAAGGAGGAGTATGTTCAACTT
>VBQI01000028.1 GCA_008297865.1 Thermoplasmata archaeon | reverse complement strand
AATAAAACTATAGAAGAGGACTATATAGATTCGTATATATTTTTGATGGAAAGGAGGTATAAAATTTTCTACGGATATTCTTATGTATTTAACCCTTTGCCTTATAGTGCCGAACTATGGCAGACATTATTCGGTTTAGAGTATAGCGGATATATTTCCTCTGATGCATCACTAGTTATAACTAATAAAGGGAAAAAAAGAGTAAGTGAGCAATCCAAGTTAAGTGATTTTAGAATAATATACAATAGCATCAGAGATGCATATAAAAATATTTCTAGGTTATCAAAAAAAGAAATATATGATGCAATATACGCCAAAATATCCTGAATCTCTTCCCCTCTAAATTTTTAAGTTAATGAATATTTTAACATAATTCCATCCACTTTTATAGGTGCTGCAGAAGAGGATACCGCTTTAGTAGTTCTCCCTGCTCATTCAATGCTGTTAGAAGGAAAAGGATATGATGCTATCGCAATATCTGCTTTATCAAGCCTTGCTTCTGTTATTACATGCTTTCTCCTCCTTCTTCCATTTAAGTTTATTTTGGCTGAGCCAGCCAATTTATATTTATTGCTTGAAAAAATCTTACCCTGGATTTTAATCTGCATTTCTCTACTTGTTATTTTTACAAATGAGAATTTTTTATATGCCCTCTTAATTTTTTTCTTATCTGGAATTTTTGGGATGGTAATTTTGAATATGAATACTTCTTTTATGGTAAAATCATCATCAATTTTTCCTGCATTGGCAGGACTTTTTGGCGTGCCTGCAATAATTCGGGCATACAAAACGGTTGTTCCAGAGCAAATAATTGGAGAAAAAGTAATTGAGGAGAACAGGAAGAGGATGAAGAAAAGAGATGTGATTAGCGGAACAATAGCAGGTGGAATTGTATCTGTTTTACCAGGAGTAAGCTCTGCAATTGCAACTACTATAGCCCTTATAACGAGAAAAGAAAGAAATAGAGAGAATACTATATCTATCTTATCTGCAACAAATACAGCAACAAATTTCTTTGTTTTAGCCACTCTTTTCATACTGCTTAAAGCAAGAAGTGGATTTGCAATTGCAATAAGTAAGCTGGTTTCAGTGGAAAAATGGGATAAAATAATTTTCCCATATCCATTTAATCTTTTCTTAATAGCAACAATAATTTCATCATTGCTATCTTATTATGCAACACTTAAAATTGGAAGGGTTGTGGCAAAAAATATTTCCAATATTTCGTATTCTTCTCTTCTGAAAATTTCCTTAGCTATTATTATTTTAATGGTTTTCATCTTTAATGGAATTCTGGGTATGTTAATTTTATTTGTTGCTTCTTCAATTGGTTTACTTTGTTTAGAATTTAAGGTAAGGAGAAGTGTATGCATGGGCATCTTACTATTGCCCTTAATACTCAGATATTTTTTATGAATTCTTTCGCTTCCTCAAGAAGGTCTTCAGTTAACAATCCATTTTGCTTGGCAAAGAGTAAAGCAGCTATCTCAGGATATATATCCAGTTCCTTAGACAGCTTGTTTATTCTCTCTCTAATCTTCTTCTCTCCTATCCCGATTTCTTTTAATGCCTTGCCCACCACACGAGAAACCAAATCTTGCTCCATTTCCTCCACTTTACTTTCATCAAATCTAAAGCCTAATGGTATCTCTACTTCTCTGTAATCAAAAGTGGGCATTATTTCATCGCCCTCACGCTCAATATATCCCTTCTCTTCAGCTTTTTCTATTACCTTCTTCCCATCGCCAGGCGTAAGCCAACCCAATTCAAAAGAGAGGATCATGTAAACCTCCTTCTCGCTCATTTTCTCCTTTCCACCCCTTTGAAAGAGGAATGCAATAAGCCTCTTCAAATCATCCATTATTTCACCCTTTTTATGACCCATTCTTCTTTATAAATTTTCCACGTCTGAACGTCTTTTTTTATCTCTTGCACTTCGTCTATCACCAATCCCTTCAAATTGTATTTAACGAGTTTGTTGAAAGCATCTGGATCGTCTCCAGAAATGTAAATATCTTTCTCGCATATTTCTTTCAATTCTTTAATATTCTCTCCCTCCATATTTTTAATTGTTATTCTTTCGGCTCCAACAACAATTAAATCAACAACATCTTCTACTCTTCTTGGAAAAGAATCAATCCATAAGTTTTTACCAATTTTTTTATACAAATCCAAATTTGGATTATTCCTGTTATAACCATCTACATCAATAATATAGACCATATCATATTGCTTCACCAATTCTTCTATTACTTGCAAAGCATCCCTTTTTTTCCAAATTTTTTCTCCTCTCTTTACTTTCCCCTTCCTTACTTTAATTACTGGGAATTCTTCCATCTTATGTAAATGCCTCGTTAATTAAAAATTTTGGCAACATATTTTTATAGATGCTTCATATTTATAACAGATGGAACTTAAAAAAATACGTGGCATTGGAATTGTCTATGAAAAAAAGCTTTTTAATGCAGGCGTAACAACCGCAGAAGAACTTATTTTGACAGATTCAGATGAAATAGCATCCAAGACGGGGATAAAAAAAGAGAGAATTGAAAAATGGAAAAACGAGGCAAGAAATATCGTGGAATATAAAAAAGCTGAGATTGCGGAAGATATCTCAAGAATATCTTTTATAGAATTTCTCGATGGTAAGGCAAAAGTAAGGATAAAAGGGATATGGCACGATAGCATTGTCTTCTCGGGAGATTTTGGCGAGGCTAAAGAAAAAGCACAAGCTTATAAAATAGCAGTATATAAAGGAAAAAAACCAAAACTTTGGTTTAATGGAAAATGGTATGAAAACATACCATATAAAATGAAGGAAAAAGGTTTATTTGAAAAATTGAAGGAATGGTGGGAAAAATGATAAAGATAAGATGGCACCGCCATGCTTGCTTTGAAATTTCAAATGATAAAGTTCTTGTATTTGATCCCCACGATGGTGCTTCAATAGGAATCCCTCCACCAAAAGTAAAAGCAGATATTATACTCATTTCTCATGACCATTTCGATCATAATCAAGCAAGAATTGTTGAAAAAGATGGAAGTATAGTTGTTAGAGAGGGAAAAGAAATAGATGGCGTAAAAATAGAAGCTTTCCGAGCATATCATGATAAAGAAAGGGGTAGGAGAAGAGGGGAAATAACCATATTTAAAGTGCTTTTTGAAGGAATTAAACTGTGCCATTTAGGTGACATAGGAGAAATTTTAGATGATGAAGCTATAGAAAAAATTGGTGAAGTTGATATACTTTTTATTCCAGTGGGAGGTACTTTTACCGTAAATGCAGAGGAAGCTTTAGAGATGTGCAAGAAGTTTAAAACGAAAGTTATTGTGCCTATGCATTATAAGATAGAAGGACTCTCATTACCAATAGAGAGAGTAGATGAATTTCTGGAAAAAACTGACTATGAAATACGCTACGTTGGAGATGAAATAGAAATAGAAAAGGAGGATTTGCCCAAGGAAAAGGAAATATGGGTTTTTAGCTTATAATCTGTCTATTTCCTCTTCAATTTTTGATATATCCTTTTCTAAACCAATGGTATTTATTACCAATTTATCTAAGTCCTCAATTTCTTCTACGCTTATAATTTCATCAACCTTCTTTTCTATGTCACAGATGTCGACTTTTTCTACTATTTCATTTTCGCCTCTAAAAATCAATTTAATTTCACAGTAAGGACATTTTCCAATTGTCTCCTTGCCAATTAAAAATTCTTTCTGGCAGTTTGGGCATCTTGTTATTGCCATGGGAATATATTCTGTAGTATTATTTAGTTTTTCTCTTGTTTGCTCTCACACTCGGTCTAACTTTCTCTGCACCTTTTCCTTTATTTCTTAAACCCCTTCCCTTTTTCCCTGCAGATGTTTTTCCACGAAATGCCCTTCCTCTTTCCTCACAAATCCAATTTATATCTTTATCATTCTGTATTGCTGGGTGATTTCTATCAACTAAAATCACTTCATAATAATGATATTTTCCGTCTTTTCCTATCCAGTAAGAATTTAAAACTTCCATATTTGGATATTTTCTTGCTACCCTTTCTTCTGCTATTCTTTGGATTGACTTTGCAGGTGTTATTTTCTTTACACCCATTTTTGATGGCTTTCTTCCTTTATTTGGCCTTTCCTTTCTTCTACCTCCTTTCCTAACTCTTGCTCTCACTACGATAAAACCTTGCTTTGCTTTGTACCCAAGTGCCCTCGCCCTATCAAGTCTCAATGGCTTCTCAACTTTAACTACCGCTCCTTCTTTTCTCCACTCTATCAAACGGTGCCATTGTGGAGATTCATATGATGTATCTATTTTCTTCCACGCTTCGCGCAAGTAATGATAGAATCCTTTAACCATTTGAAATGGAAAAAGAAAGATGTATATAACAATTTTGTTGCAGATTCGGGTTTGTCGAATAGCGAGAAAACCATTCACTTGGGCATAAATCTTAAATATAAAAAATGATTAATAATTGAAGGGGGCATAAAATGAAAATGGCCAATTTAGCCATTTTGTTGATGGTGCTTTCTACGCTTAATTTTTTCAGTAATGGTTTGGCTTCCGATATTTGTAATGCCAGTGGGAGATAATATATATGCACCACCGTACCAAAATGGCTCTCCATTCTTTGCAATACTTGGTTTTATGCACATGTACTGGCTCAAATTGCAAAATGATGGAGAATCTTGGATGAATTGTACAATATCTGCTAACTTCAGTGTATCTGGCTTTATTGTAATACCAGCAACTAATCAACTAATACCTGTTCCAAGTCCTCCAGTATATGTTGGAGGGGCAATTTTACCTGACCAAAGCGTTGACCTCTATATCTTTTTCTTTACTGGTACTTCAGATGGATTTGTGTATGCAGTAGCTGATCCTTACTATGATTGTGTACATTTGAGATGGCCATAAAACAAATTCTCTTTTCCATCTTTTATTTATTATTTTCATAATATTTTATTCATAATTTTCTTCATAAAATCTTCTTACTTCATCTGCAGTTGGTATTCTGCATTTTCTCCATATATTTATCACATCTTTCAGCTCTTCTTTCTTTTCCTGTCCTTCAAATAATTCTTCAAGAAAAGCAGTTCTTTCTGCAATATCTCTTTTATAAAATTCGATAATTTCTTCTGGAGAATAATACTGCAGGAGGTTGAATCTCTTTGAAAAATTTTTCAAGCCATGCTCCTCAAGCTCTTTTGGATGCGGAATAAGATAACCAAATGATGGATGCTGTATCCATTTCCTTATTTTTCTCCCCTCTACAAGTTCTATAAGCTTTTTTGTATCATCAACAGTAATTTTCTCTCCTACTCCTGTTGGTCTTCCTTCTAAGTCATGAGCGCCAATATAGCCAGTATTCACGACAAAAAATATCAGTCCGCCATTCAACGATAAATCCAAATCTCTATATGCATTTAACTTCAGATATGCCTGCTCTGCCTGCTCGCGGGCCATGAAATCGGTGGCTGCATACCTCCTAACTCTTTTTCCAGCTCTTTGCCCTTCTATGGCAGATGTTATTATCGTCTCACAAGAACTATCGAAAGCAACTGCCATTTCTGGTCTCGTTACCCTTATCATTGGCTCCATTATATCGTATCTCCTGAAGCTTAGCCCCTCTGCTTTTAAATATTTCTCAGCCCCCCAGTTTTTATTCAAAATGCTGAATTTGAAAACAAATCTTCCATTGGTTGTCCCGCTTTTCTTATATTCCCTGCATTGCAAAACGCCAGCTTTTCCTTTTGCAACCGGAATTTCAACCTCATGCCCATTTACCTCTTTCCTCATATACTCAACCCCCTCACAATCTATATTCATGGCAAGAACTACCTCTCCCTTTTTTGAAGCGATCAAACCCTGCCATTCAGGCGAGGAAGGTGTTAATCCCTCAGATTTTGCAAAGCTCGCCGCCTCAAGCCCAATGAGCTTTATTTTGCTTATCTTACCATTTTCATAAATTGGTAAGCCAACTAAGGCATCGTCCTGCTCTATTTCTTTGCCTACAGTAAGCGTCGTTTTTCCTGTCCCGCTCAACCCCTTTAAAATTCTTCCATCACAACATCCTGCATGATATGAAATTAACCCCTGCTCCTCTGCACGATTCCATACCATCGTTAAATTCGGTTTCTTAAAAGCACCCCCAAAATAGTCTATACCCAGATTTATCACTTTTCTGATATCTTTGCTTATGTCAGTGAAATCAAACAGCGTTAAAGGTTCATTTTCATTGTAGCCATTCCATATCTCTTTTATTTCTCTCGTATATTCTTCAGGCAATTTTTCTGGAATAATTATATTGAAGCATTTTGCCTCATGCTTGGGAGGAAAAATCATGAGCTTGCCCATCCATGCAATATATGCAGAATGGGGATTTTCAATGCTTACCATAACCCTTATTCCAGTTTCCCATCCTTCTTCGCCCTGCGTGCCATCTATATTGATGAACTTTATATCTCTCGCATATTTCTCCACCACACCATATATCTCCTTTCCCATATCTACATCAAAGCCTCTTTGCCCTTTTCCAAGTTTATAGCCTTCGGGAACCATGTAAAAGACGCGATCTGGGCGCCTCCCCTTCTGCTTTGAGGCAAATAAATACTGTCCATCTTCTGTAATAACATAATATGGCTTGAGAAACTCTTTGAAGAATTCGTCGCTTGGATTTCTTATTACATTTTTATCATTTACATGAAAGCCACTGTAAACTTCCATTACTTTGTAATGCTTAGCTCATATACAATATTTACCAGGCAGTTTCGGGAAAAGCGTAGCTTGCTCAACACTTTTAAGTCCACAAATGTATCGGATTAGCCTCTCTATTCCTATTCCAAAGCCTGCAGAAGGATGCAAGCCATGCTTTGCTATTTCTATGTAAAAGCTGTATTTTCTAATGTCATCATTTTTTTCCTCTATTCTATGCAATATTCTATCAAGCTTATATTCTCTTTCTCCTCCAGATAAAGCCTCGCCATAACCTTCTGGATAAATTAAATCCATGTCTGCAAGATAGCCAGGCTTATCTTCATATTCCCTATCATAAAATTCTCTCTTCCATTTTGGAAAGTCTACAATCCAGAATGGTTGCTCTGCTTCTTTTGAAAGCACTTCTTCATATTCTGCTCCATATTCTTCATATGCTTCTTCAAATGATATTCTTTTAAATGGAATAGATGGAATGGCAATTTCTCTTTCCAAAAGCTCAAGTTCATCGCCACACTTCATTTTTATTTCCTTGAGTATTTCAACTAACATTTCTTCTGCAAGTTTCATTACTTCTTCTCTTCCCGCATATCTTACTTCCAAATCAAGCTGTGTGAATTCTATTAAATGTCTCCCTGTCTGGCTTTTATCTGCCATCTCAAGCCTTATGTTTGGGGAAAAACAAAAAATTTTCTCAAAAGAAAGTAAAGCAATTTGCTTATGAAATATCATGCTTCTGGTGAGATAATATTTATTTCCATAGTAAGAAATTTCTCCATTGAAAATTGGATGAGCCAGTGGATCTGTAATAGGAGATATGATTACGGGAGCTATCTCAACAAAGCCTTTCTTGCGTAGAAAATCACCCATTATTTTTCTGATTTCGCTTCCAATTCTGACAGCATGAAACACTTCATCTTTCAAAAATTTTTGTATTCCCTGAAGCATAATGTAAAAATTTTCAATGCTTATAATCTTTTTGATAGAATTTTTGTAATTTTGACGATAAATTAACAAATTTTAAATAAAATTTTGTCATTTTGACACATGGACATGAAGGATATTGCAATAATAGAAGAATTAAAGAAAAATGCAAGAAAAAAGGTGAATGAAATTGCAAAAGAAGTAAATTTGCCTCGCACTACAACGGCAGAGAGAATAAAAAAGATGGTAAAGGAAGGCGTGATAAGGAAATTTACTGCAGTCCTTAACTATGAAAAGCTTGGAATGCCTATCGTTGCTTTTATCCTTGTTTCGTTCATTCCAAATCCAAAAATATCGCAAAGAGAACTTGCGAGAAAAATTGCGAGAATAAAAAACGTGCATGAAGTCTACATAATAGCAGGAGAATGGGATTTGCTACTTAAAGTCAGAGGAAAAAACATGCAAGAAATTGGATGCCTTATATTAGATAAGCTACGAAGCATGGAAGGAGTTGGAAAAACAATGACATGCACATGTTTCAGCGTGGTGAAGGAAGAGTGGTGAGAGAGGAAGTTGGTGAAGAGAGAAACGGTGATATCTTATTTCTTATATCTGTAAAATAGAAAGATTATCAGTGCAATAAGCACTATTGGTGCTATCAAATAATAAAATTCATTTTTTTCTTTATAGAGATATACATTCGTATACATTCTCTCCTTCTCTTCAGATTTACCGATAGGATAATATATCATCTCAATTCTTCCTACTGAATTGCTTTTCCCCTCCTTTATTTTCATTTTTATAGTCTTTCTATTTTCCATAGAAAATTTTGATGGCACAACAAATTTTGTTTTGTTGAAAATAACCTCCCAATCATTTAAATCTTGGAAATTTAGTTCCACCATTACATCCCCATTGCAATTATTTTCAATGATTAATTCGTATGTGCCATCTCCAATTATTTCATGTGGAATTGTCAAATTTAATCTTTTTCCATTGAAAAAATCCTGCATAACCTCTACTCTTTTTTCTGTTTCACAATTTCTTATAATGGGTATAATTGCCTTTGCTTTGGCATATACAGTAAAATTTGCTTTGGAAAATGCCTTTACTTCTTCTTTTGGATACAATATCATTTTAAATGGAATTCTTTTCTCTCCACCAGTAAATTTATCTGTTGTGATGGTAAATACCTGCGGAGATATGCTGACACTCAACCATTTCGGTAAATTTTCCTTTTCTATTTCAATAAAAACTGGCACATGAAAAGCACCGATGCCCCATTTATAAACAAGAGTTGCATTTATCTCTACATAGTCAACAGGGGAAATAGGAGGTATATTACCAACTTTTATTTCCATTTCGGATTTGATTAAGCAAGTATCTCCTGTCGGCGAGAGTAAAAGGAATAAGAATGCTAACAACAGTAACTCCGATGGGATTCTCATTTAATAATTTATCTGACATCCTTTATAAAAATTATTCTATTCACCTTTAATAGGAATTTCATATCCGCAATCCTCACATTTTAGAAATATTTGCTGTTTTGGCATAAGGCCATCTGTTGACCATGGAAGCTTTAAGACAAGAATCAATTTTTTACTTCCACATTTTTGGCATGTGTATTTATTCATTAAGGCAATAACAAAGAGGTAATTAAAATTCTTATTCTGTATAGTTTGTTTATTTATTCTTCCTATATTCATTGTTTGGCAAAGCTAACTTTGCTATTTCTAAATTACAACTTTTGTATTTTTTACACCATTTTTCGCATTTTTCAGCTAATTCTCTCTCATTATATCGAAAAGTTAGGAGGACCATTCTTAATAATTGCTGGTTCGATTCTCCTTTATTATGCCTTTTCATGATATTTTAATGATTTAAGAGGATAAGAATATACTAGCAATAAAATGAAAAAGTTATCATTGGTAAATTATATATAGCAAGCTATAATTAAGCATGGAGGCGATGAAATGAGAAGAGTGTTAGCTATTTGTATTGTGTGTACAATGTTGGCGGGTAGCCTGATATCTGCCCACAATGTAAGAATGACAAAAGCAGTGAGTTTCAGTGTAAGTAAAGAGGTTATCACAATAGGTGGTCCCTTGAAAGCAGATTTAAAGACAATAGATGAAAGTTTTGCAGTTGTTTTGCCTCTTTCAACTGATAAACAAATTACAACAGGAGAAGCAGATGACAGATACCCATCTCTTATATCAGATGGCGGCGGAAATCTAGTTATGGCATACAGCTCCGCATTGAGCTTCTTAGAAGTAGACTTGGGACTTGCTTATTCGACGGATAACGGCGAGAACTGGATGGTGCTGACACCAGTTGATCCATTTGATGGAGAGGCGGAATTGCAAACAGCTCTTGATTTTTGCAGGGTAGAAGATGGAAAGAGTTTGGCTTATGGAACATTTGTAACTAGTGCCGGCAATGGAGGAATTACACCTTTCATTGTATTAGAAGATATGACTGCGTATGAAACGTGGAGTATCTATTACTTGGATTGGACTGATAACGATTTCTATGGCTTGGACAGCATTGACATTGCATGTGATGATGAAATAGAGGGGATGGACGAAGATTTTGTTATGACATATACAATGAGTTTTCCAGCATTTGACCAATGGCCAGAAGTTCATCAGATACCATTCATTTTATTCCATCCAGAAGGAGATAGCTATTGGTGCTATTGGTTCTACTATAACTGGAGTTCCCATGCAAGAATAGACATTGATAGGGCAATGAATAACATTTATTTGACGTTCCAGACAACTAATGATACCAACCAAGATGTAGTATTAGAATTTGCTCCAGAAAGTGCATTAGGAGAATGGGGAGATGGAAAGGGAGAGATGGGCCTGTTTAGAGTTGGGGGAAGTGCAGATGCAACAAATCCAGATGTAGATGCTGATAACAACTATGTCTATTTAGTATGTCAGATAAACGAAATAGGTATAAATGAGGATATTGTTTGCTTCCATTCTTCGGATGGAGGAGAAACATGGGAAATGACTTACATTGCTAACTCTCCGGATAATGAAATGTATCCTGTAATTGAAGCAAAAGGTAGCACTGCAACATGTCTTTTCACTAAAAACGGTGATTTATATGCAGCAATTACAACAGATGGGGGAAATACATGGGAAATTACTGGACCAATAAATGATGAAACTGGTAGCGTGATAGAAGAATATGCATGTGCAGATGTCGCAGCAGGATATGCAGTATGGCAAGATGGGAGAGGAGGAAATGGCGACATATATTTCGACCAAGCAACAGCTCTACCAGCTTTTGATATAAGCATATCCGGAGGATTTGGCATAAAGGTAACAATAACAAATGTTGGAACTGGAGAGGCAAAAGATTTACAGTGGAGTATAGATTTGCAAGGACTCGTTTTCGTGGGGAAACATTCAGAAGGAATGCAGGGTTCTCTTAAGCCTGGTGAGAGCATTACAACAAAATTATTTGTCTTGGGACTTGGTCCAGTTGGCGTCAGTGTTTCTGTTGATGGAACTACAAAAGAAGCAAGTGGTTTCTTGCTTGGTCCATTTGTACTTGGGATGAGTTAGCTCTCTCTTTCTCTTTTTATTTTTGTTTTTATTTTTGTTTTGTTTGTTTCTATGGATTTTCATCTGGTTCCTTTATTTCAAACCATAATTCACCATCTTCGCCTTTAACTTTATAACTTCCAAAATCTTCGGGAATGTTAATATTTCTGATAAAAGATGAGTTTCCATCAATTTTTACTATATCAATATCTGGAAGCATATCCTCATCAAGGATTTTTATTTCTGTCCAGGGGATTCCTTCGCCCTTATCCAAATCAATAATTTCTATCCAAAAAGGCTTTGTATCATTACCTATCATTCCCTCATCATTTATATCTAATATACAGCTTAGGTTCAGCGTTTCATTTTCTCCAGGAATAATAGATATCCATTTATGAGACGGGAATCTTTTCCAGTCAGTTCCCACTGATATATTTATTATGCATTCTATAATTCCGTCTTTCTCGTCCATATCTGAAGTAATGATTAACCTCTCTATTTTTACTTCCATTTTCAAGTCTTTTAATGGATCTATATCATTCCCATCTTTTGCGCCATCTCCATCAACATCTGGATTTTTCAAAAACATTTTTATTGTTTCATTATCATATCCTCTTTGCCTATAATACAAAATTTCTTCATAATCCCCTCTCCATCCAGGAAAATTATCTCCATCTGCATCATCTCTCCAGTCGAGGGGGTCTGTTTTAAAGATAACTTTTTCTTCATAATCTGTTAAGCCGTCGCCATCTGTATCTTTTTTTGTGGGATCAGTCGGGAAATTGCTGTAATAAGGAGATTCCTGAAAATCTGTTAGACCATCGCCATCTGTATCTTTTTTATGGATATCTGGAAAAACTTCATAAGTAATGGCAGAATCATTAAAAGGATACACCACTGTAATTTCCCATCCCTTTATTTCTATCTCATCTATAAGGCCGTCGCCGTCTTTATCTTCCTCATTTGACAAACAGCCGATTAGCATGGAAAGCATAATTAAAATAGGTATAAGTTTCTTCATTTTTTTATCTTCTTTACTCTTTCTATTTCTGCATCGATTTTTTTCTCTAATACATAAAAATCATTTTTAATCTTCTCTCTAAGCTCATTCCCCATTTCCCTCATTTTTATAACATCTCTCTTTGCCAAAATTTTATTTTTTCTCAACGGCATGAGTATCCTTTCAATAATAATTTCATCAGGTTCAATGAGCAAAAGCTTTTCCTCATTCAGTTTATATTCTGGAATTTTCGGCAGGGGTGGCTTCTTTGGTTCTGGGGGATATATTATTTGTGGAAATGTTGGCTTCTCTAATTTCTTTCCATATGTTTCTGCGATTCTTTTGGCCTTCATCCATTTCGCTTCCAATGCTCTTTTTCTTTTTTCATATTCCTCTTTTATTTTATTGCATTCCTCCTTCCATTGGTTATGCAAGCCCTGCCACGACTGCCTCCATTCATCCATAATTTTCTCCTCGAGTTGCTCCTGCTTTTTCTTCATAATTTTCCGGAGTCTTTCTAATTCTTTTTCTTCCTTTCTCATATATTTGCAGAAATATTTTGCTGATTTCCATGCTTCCTTCATTTCTTTCTTTGCCTTCTTTCTTTTTTCTGGACTCATCTTGAGCAATTCTTCTTTTTCTTCCTTCCATGGTTTTGGAATATATGAACATGGATTATTTCTTATATACAGAAGTACACCTGCGGAGAGGAGGAGTAAAATAGATGGAAATACACTTAAAAACGCAACGGTCTGCCCAAGTGTAAAATGAAAACCTTCTAATGATACCAAAATTGATACTGGTTTTTCGTTTCTGGTTTCTTCAACTTGCACTTTGAAACGGAGTAGATATGTTGTTTGCTGTAGGTAAAAACCTTCATGTGGAATCGCAAAATGTATGTAAATTGTTGCTTCTTGCTTCGGAGATATAACAATAGGATTTTGAGAAAAGGTGAATTGCCATCCTGGAGGAACATATTCGGGAATGATGGAAAAAACATCTTCATAATTTCCATAATTTATAATTTTTAGTGGTAGGCTATAAATTTCTTCCTGCTTTCCTACTATATATGTATCCTCAACTTTTACATCGAATGAATGATATGGAGCAGATTTCACCTGAAACGTGTAGTTGGCGGTATGCCAGAAGCCATATATATCTCGTAGCCTTCCATAAAGATGAACATACGCAAAATTGGATGGCCTTGCAGATGCCACCACCCTCACACTTCCTAATTTTGTTTCATTTGGATAAAAATAGCTCCATGCGGGCTCAACAAATGCTTGCCATCCTTCCCCTTCTACCTCTACTCTAAATTCTACATAGAATGCATATAAATTTGTCTGAAAATTTCCTCCATTATAATATTTAAAGGTAAATTGATGTTGATCTAATGGTTCTACCTCCGCTACTATATCATCTACCGGCTCTATTCTAAGATGGATGAGAAAGGGATATTTTTCATTTGCATTTACAAAGGTAACATCTAAGAGATAAAGTGAGAGGAAAAGAAAAAGAGCAAGGAATGCTAAGCGCATATTACTTTTTCCTTCTCTTAAACAATAGTGCAGCTACTGCAAGCCCTGCTACCATAAATATTGCATCAAACCCAGGTATATAGAAGCCTCTATTCTTCGCCAAGAAAGACGCAGGTACACTGTAAATATTCTTGAGGGTAATATCCTGTGTTGCGGTTGTCCAAGTTCCTCCTTGCTTAACCCAATATGGAGCTTCAGAACGGGCTGTTGCCCTTATTGAAAAATCTTCCCAGTCATTATGATATGATATTACTGGGCCATGGGGGGAAGTAAGGGTAATGGTAACTGTTTCATATGGATACGTTTCATCCCCTGGCTTCTTTGGCTCGATTTTTAGATTTGGAGGATTTATATTGACTTTCCAACCTTGTGGCTCCTCCTCCAATGTAAGTTCAACAATAATTGGTGAATTTCCATAGTTTACAACATCAACTGTAAATGGCAATTCTTTATCTGGGGATGTTCTCATTATTGGTTTTACAGCTCTTAGAGTAATTTCAGTAAAAGGATTATATGATACAATTATTGGGACTTTTGCTCCATCAATTTGCCTTAAGGCGCCACCAGAAACAAGTCGCGCTTGCAATAATAGCTCAACAGTTGCAGATGTTCCTGCAACTATATCATGCTGTGATACTTGCATGGCAACTTTTACATTAAACGATTCTCCAGGCTTCACAACAAATGTTGAAGGATTTGGTGCAACAGTAAGCCAAGATGGAGCTCCAACAACACTTACCTCTACATATGCTGGCAAATAGCCAAAGTAATATGGCACATATTGCACATCCAATGTAACCTGTCCCTGTCCATATCTTTCCACATATACAGCTGTCATATTTGGAGTTGCATTTATTTTTCCCCATGGAATTGCATTTGCACCTTGAATAAAAAGCAAAGCAACAATTACCGTTGCTCCTATAATACCTTTTTTCATCATTTTAATCCCTCAGATAATTTGTTATGGAATTTACAATATTTATTTTTTTCCTCGTCATTCTTCTTCCTCTTCCTCTTCAACTGGCATCTCTACTCTCTCTGGAAAGTAGCTTAAAATAATAATATCTCCCACTGCAGACACCCATCTGTAGGGCACTGCAACATCCATGCCATTTTCTACAAATTCTCTATTTGTTTCTGTCAAAATGAGTTTATCTACTTTACGCTCTTCTATATCCAGCAGGACATTTCTAACTTCACCAATATATTTTCCCTTGCTGGTATAAACCGGCAAATTAATGAAATCTGTCACATCCATTTTAATCACAACCTTAATATTAAAGGATTTTAAATAATTATGGTTTCCCGCCAGATAACCATCCTTTTGGCAAAAATTATAAAAAGGCTTTCTATTCATCCAAACAATGAATCCTTTCTTGAATCCCGTTACGCTTGCAAAAGTTGCAAAATATTATCTTACAGATGTGGATAGGATATGGAGAATGGATGAAGAGAAAATTGAGGAATATAGGGAAAGGCAATTTAAAAAACTGTTAAAATATGCAATGACTGTTCCAATTTATAAAAAGAAGTATGATGGAATAGATATAA
>VBQI01000027.1 GCA_008297865.1 Thermoplasmata archaeon | reverse complement strand
TAAAATTTTTACTTTCGGAGATACTGAAGTAACAGAAAAAATTAATTATCAAAATTTCATTAAAAATAAGGAGGCGGGTAATGAAAGGAATAGCAAGAAAAATGTTAGCAGGTTTGGTTGCGTTATTCTTAGGTAATTTTTTTGTTTCTGCAATAAATTGCGTAAATGATGGCAAAGAATCAGGCATCATTCTGAATCAGCAGGAATGGCCAAGAATATATGATGGAGGAGATGATGATGCTATAGCAGATATTGCAATTGATTCAGATAATAATATTATTGGTGCAGGATATACATTTCACAATTCAACCTATGATTTTTACACGGTAAAGTATGATAGTCATGGAAACGAAATATGGAATGCCACATATGATGGTGGTGCTCATGAATTTGCAATGGATGTTGCTGTTGATTCTGAAGATAATATAATAGTTTTTGGCTTTACTGGAGATGTGGAAACTTTTGAGGGAGATTTTCTGATTATAAAATATAGCTCTGATGGAATAAAATTATGGAATAAAACATATGACAAGGATGTCTGCGATTATCCAGGAGGAGTTGCAATAGATAGTCAGGATGACATAATTGTTACTGGAGGCGCAGGTGATTTTAGAATAGAAATGAGCTACTGGACGATAAAGACGGATGGCAATGGAAATGAAATATGGAATAAAACATATCATGCTGGTTATATCGATGCTTCTCTATGTGTTGCTGTAGATAGCCAGGATAATATCATTGTGGCAGGCGTATCTGCTTTGCCGTTTACTACAGATTGTTATTATTTCATTAAATATGATAGCAATGGAAATGAAATATGGGAAGGTAGATATGCAGGAGTTGAGCCATATGATATAGCTATTGATTCTGCAGAGAATATAATTGTGGTGGGACACGGTTATTCTCAGGATACACGTTCAGCCACCTGGCGCGTTGTAAAATGCGATAAAGATGGAAAGCTATTATGGGAACAAGAATATGATAGTGGAGAGGATGATGCAGCTGAAGGTGTTGCCATTAATTCTGAGGGTAACATAGTTGTTGGTGGTTTCAGTTGTTTTTCTAAGGAGAAAAATTATGAGCATTGTCTTATAATTTATGACTCGGAAGGAAAAGAAATTTGCCTGAGAAGACCAAGTATTGAAGGAATAATATTGGGAATAGCTGTTGATTCAACTGATGCAATATTTGTTGCTGGAAATATTATCAGGTTGACTTCAGATGCCTACATTACCAAATACTCCGAAATAACCCCTCCATCAGCTTATATGAAAAAGCCAAAGGAAAAAAAGTTGTATATCTTTGATAAGGAACTGATGCAATTTCCTTTGAATATGATTATTGGCAAAATTACTATTGAAGTTGAGGGAGATATGACAAAAGTAGAATTTTATGTTGATAATAAATTGATGGCAACTGTTGATACGCAACCATATTCCTACACATGGGACGAAACTGTCGTAGGAAAGCATAGAATAAAAATCATGGCATACGATGATGAAGGAGATGCTATCATTGATGAAAGAGAAATCTGGATAATAAACATAGGTAAAGAAGCATCAAAAAAATCTGGAGAGACAGACAATGAGCTCTTTCCATTTCATTTTACCTTTGATAAAAGCATATGTTTTCTTTCCACAAATAATTTTACTAATTAGTAAGTATAATTACTCGTATTTTTCTTAATCCGTCACCCTCTCTTAGTTGTAAAAAGTTTTATAAGATAATTAATGATTTTTACTCAGCATGACCTCAGAAGTTGCTATTATGAATACTCAAGCGATAGCTCTTGCTTCAGATAGCGCAGTTACGTTTGGACAAAGAGGACAGTATAAAATAAAATATTCAGCAAATAAAATTTTTAGATTATCAGAAACTCAACCTGTTGGTATTATGACATATGGAAACGCTAATTTTATGGGATTACCTTGGGAGACTATAATAAAACTATTTAGGAAAAAGATAGGGAGAGATAAATATAATTATCTCGAAGATTATATTAATGAATTTTTTAATTTCTTAGAGGATAAAAGTATTTTCACTGAGTTATTACAGAAACGAGAACTATACGGACTTTCTATAATTATTTTCGGAAGTATTTTAAATGAAATTAAAAAGAAGGTCAAATACATTATTCAAAAAACAGGAAAAATTACAGAATATAAAATAAAACAAATTTCAGATGAAATAATTAATAAGAGGTATATAGAAATAGATAGAAGAGCAATTCTTAAAGGTAGAAAAAAAGCAGACATGTTTGAAATCATGAGAAATTATCAAAAAGAAATTGATAAAGCAATAAAAGACGTGTTTCAAGAACTACCAATGTTTAAGAAATCAGTTAAACGATTGCATAGGTTAATGGCCCTATTTTGCATAAGAGATATTTTTCTACCAACAAATCGCTCAGGCATTGTAATAGCTGGTTTCGGTGAAAAGGACCTTTTCCCCAAAATTTATGATTATTGGTTAGATATTATCATAAACAATAAGTTGAAGAAAAAATTGAGGAAACGAAATGTTATCACATATGATAACAGAGCCACTATTTCTTATTTTGCCCAAGGAGAAATGGTATATTCTTTTATGGAGGGAATAGACCCTTATTTACTAGAAGCTAATAATAAGTATCTAAAGGAAAATATTTTTGATAAATATCCGGAAATTATAGTCGGTGAAATCAGTGGATTAAATAAAGCACAAAAAGAGCAATTAAAAGAAAAATTAAAAGAGAAAAGCAGAAAATTATATGAAACTTATATAAAGGAAATGAAAACTTATAGACAGGTCAATCATGTTAAACCAATTATGGACGTTGTCAAGGTTTTACCTAAAGATGAATTAGCATTAATGGCAGAAACCTTGGTTAATCTTCAATCATTTAAGAGAAAGGTTTCTAGGGAGTTTGAGACAGTTGGAGGACCAATTGACGTTGCCGTTATTTCAAAAGGAGATGGGTTTACTTGGATTAAAAGAAAACAATACTTTAAACCAGAATTAAATAAACATTTATATTTAAAACAGTATATAGAGATTGATGATGAAGAAAAATAGAACAATAAATAAAAAGATATGTTATTCAATGGAGGAATTCGAGAAAAAATATTTTCCCAATTCGTATAAAAAGCGTATCATAAATTTCCAAGAAGAAGATAAAGACGAGATGAGCTATACTTTATCAAAATTGATGTTCGAAGAGGTCACAGAAGAATCCTGAAGTTACAACATTCTACAATTCTTGATTTTGCGCCCTCTATAACGCTTTTCTATGAAAAGCTTCCTCCAAAACGAGTTTGGATTGAAGAGAAAATGGTTGTTTGAATTTAAAATAAATTTTGGACAGCACAATAGATCCTTTATAGAGAGGATTCAAAGGAGACACTGCGATGTACGTATTCTAAGAGCATATTAACAAATAAAAAGATTTAATACACACAAAGCATATCGCCTTGAATGCGTGAAATGCTTGAATATCTTGGAATAAAAAGCATAGAAGAACTTTTTGAGGATATTCCAGAAGAAATAAGAATAGATGGTTTAAATTTACCTCCCGCAAAAGAAGAAATGGAAGTGGAAATGGAAATAAAAAAAATTCTGGAGAAAAATAAATCCTTTTTTGACATGCCACATTTTTTGCCGATAATAAAACCCCATTATATTCCTGCTGCAGTTGAGGAAATTGTAGGAAGACAGGAATTTTATACTTCATACACTCCCTATCAACCTGAGGCATCTCAAGGCATATTGCAGGCAATGTTTGAATATCAATCTGTTGTATGCGAGCTAACAGGAATGGATGTTGCCAACGTTTCCATGTATGACTCAGCAACAGCTCTCGCAGAAGCATGCTTAATGGCTTACAGAATAAAGAAAAAAAAGAAAATTCTGATTCCCTCTAACATTTTCTGGAACAAGAAAAGCGTGCTGAAAAATTATGCCAAAGGCGTAGGCTTAGAAATTGTTGAAGTTGGAATCAATAAAGACGGAAAAATGAATTTGGATATGGATGAAGAAGATGTCTCTGCCATCTATATAGAAAATCCAAATTTTTTTGGAGTCATTGACAACAGATATAAGGAAATACAGGAAATGAAAGAAAGGCTGGATGCCATGCTAATTGTAGGAACAGATCCTCTTTATCTCACAATCTTCAATCCCCCTTCAAAGTATGGAGCAGATATTGTCATAGGAGAGGGATATTTTGGCAATCCACTAAACTTTGGCGGTCCTCTGCTGGGCATCTTCGCCTGCAAGAAAGAGCACGTTCGCCAAATGCCTGGCAAAATAGTTGGCGCCACTGTAGATGCCAATGGCAACAGAGCATTCTGCATGACTCTGCAGACGAGAGAGCAACATATAAGAAGGAGTAAGGCAACCAGCAATATATGCTCAAATGAAGCTTTGCTGTGCATTGCCTTTCTGGCTTATACGGCAGTTCTGGGAAGAAGCGGTCTTCGGAAAGTTGCCATAAAAAATATGGAGAATGCAAAGTATATGGCTAATGAGCTTGAAAAAATAGGCTTTTTATTGCCATATAAAAATTTCTTCAATGAATTTGTGGCTATTTCCCCAATTAAGGCAGAGAAATTGAATGAGCAATTACTTGAAAAAGGCATACATGGTGGACTTATCATTGATGAATACATAAAAAATGGCATTTTATTTGGAGTTACAGAAATGCACAGCAAAAATACAATGGATGAAGCAGTGAAGAAAATGAAAGAAATTCTGGAGGAGGAAAATGAAACTGCTAAATGAAATTGAAGAAATAAAAGAAGACTTTGTGCCAGAAGTTGAGAGAAAGGAGCTTAATATCCCAAATTTGACAGAGAGGGAAGTGGTTAAGCATTTCCTCCATTTAAGCCAGATGAATTATGGTGTTGATACAGGCTTCTATCCCTTGGGCTCATGTACAATGAAATATAATCCAAAGTTGCTTGAAAGAGTGGCAAAAAATGAGAAAGTTTCTTTTGTCCATCCTTTGCAGGATGAATCAACTGTCCAAGGCTGTCTGGAAATCATGCATAAACTTGAAAGGGCATTGTGCGAGATAACAGGAATGGATGCATTCTCTTTGCAACCATGTGCAGGTGCTCACGGCGAGCTAACTGGAATGCTTATAGCCAAAGCATATTTTGAAGAAAAGGGTGAAGAAAGAAGCCAAGTTATTATCCCTGATTCCGCCCATGGGACAAATCCAGCATCTGCAAAAATGGCGGGCTTTGAGGTTATAGAAATTCCTTCAAAAGAAGGAAAAGTCGATTTGAAAGCTTTAAAGCATGCTTTAAGCAACGAAACAGCTGCATTTATGCTCACCAACCCTAACACGCTGGGAATTTTTGAAAATGAAATTCTGGAAATTGCAAAAGAAGTGAGAAAAGCTGGTGCCCTCCTTTACTATGACGGAGCAAATCTAAATGCAATACTCGGCAAGGCAAGACCTGGAGACATGGGCTTTGACATTGTGCATGTCAATCTGCATAAAACTTTTGCCACCCCCCATGGCGGAGGCGGTCCAGGAGCTGGACCTGTGGGAGTGAAAAGCTACTTAGAGAAATTTCTGCCGATTCCCAGAGTGATTGAAAAAGATGGAAAATACTATTTTCACTATGATGAACCTTCTTCTATTGGCATGGTCAGCCATTTCTACGGAAATTTTGCTGTGCTTTTAAAAGCCTACGCCTATATTTTGATGAAAGGGAAAGAGCTTAAAAGCGTGGCAGAGAAGGCTGTTTTAAATGCAAACTATTTGATGGAAAAGCTAAGAAAAGCTGGGTATCATGTGCCATTTTATGGAAGGAGAATGCACGAATTTGTTTTATCCTTAGCAAATTTAAGGGAGAAAGGAGTCCGTGCCATAGATGTTGCAAAAAGATTGCTTGATTATGGCTTCCATCCTCCCACCATTTATTTTCCCTTAATTGTTGATGAAGCATTTATGATTGAACCAACTGAAGATGAGAGTAAGGAAACACTCGATGAGTTTGCTGAAGCAATGGAAAAAATATTGCATGAAAATGTGGATTTGCTAAAAAAAGCACCCCATACAATGCCTGTTGGGAGAGTGAATGAAGCACTGGCAATAAAGCAACTAATTTTAACATGGAAGGAACTATAGTTGCATTTCCATTAGGTTTCCCTTTCTAATCCTTTTTATTTTTATTTTATCAAGCACGTATAAAACGATTTCATTAACTACCTTCACATTTCCCTTCAACAAATGACCTCCTATGAGCATATGGTCTTTACAAGCTAAGCTGGCGTGAGTGTGTATTATGAATCCACCATTATCTTTTCCAATATTTCCTTGTAAAGAAACAAGTTCAGCTGGCTCCTCTATTCTTTTCTCAATATACTTTTCTCCATTAAAATAGCCTATAACAGCATTTTCAAGCATGCCTATGCCGTTCAATATGATTGCTGAGCTTATGCCTTTTTCTTTAGCTAAACTTTTAAGATTTTGAATAATCTCCCCTTCTGTAAATTTTATTACAATAAAATTTCCTTCTTTTCCAATCATGAAAAAGAATTGTTTAAAGAAAGAAAAAGTTTTAGAAAAAATGAAGAAATGACAACCATTTCTTTCCACTTGTTTGACTTTTAATATTATTTTTAATTTCAGCAAAATCAACAAGCTTTTTAATCGGTTTTTCTTTCTCATTTGGGGGATAACATTTTAGGAATAATTGATAAGATAATGCCATATATAACAGGTTTATGGACGTTACCATGGATAGTTGTTGGTTTTGTAGCAAATATTATTTTAACAAGAATTTATGGAGAGGAAAAGATAAGCAAAGCACTTAAAAAAGCTGGGCTAATTCTTTTATTCATCTTTATTCCAATTTTGCTTTTTAAACTCTTCCTAAATGTCCATTTTGGCGAAGAAGAGATAGATTTTGTAATTGTTTCTTCTGCTGTAATGGCTTTCCTTTATGTTATTGCCTATTTTTTTGCTATTTCAAAAGTCAAAAAAGTTTGTAAAGAGGATGAGCAAACGGAATTTTTGAAAACAGTAATAGTCAATCAGGGAAGAAGCGCCGCCTTTGTTGGAGGAGCAATGCTTGCTTTTGAAAAAATAGCAATACCTGCTGCCATTTATATAAGCTTACTTGGCATTTATTTATTTGCTGCCATACCATATATACTTTCATATTTGCATAAAAGAGAATTGCATAAGGAGGAAAAGAGTCCTTTACCACTTTATTTGAGAGTGTATCCATGGTATTTAATAATATTTCCAATAACTGCAACTTTACTTCATAAATATTATGGAATCACCACATCGTCTTTAGAGTATGGAAAATTGCTTGAATTTTTTGCAGCAATAACAATTCCAGCAGCTTTATACTATGTTGGAGCTAGCATAAAATATAAGGATCTTCACATTAATGAACTCAAAAAGTTAATATATGCTCATAAAGGAGAGACGGCATGGGTTAGAGAAATCTTAATAATGACCATTATAATCACTCCGGTTATAATTGCAATTATTTTTGGGACGCTGTTTATTTTAAATTTAATTCCGGTAGAATGGTTCATTGTTCTGTTTTTAAATTCTATTTTACCCATAACAAGTACAAATATGTTTCTCATACCTTATGGCATAAATAGAAAAGTCACTGCATTGGCTGTTACATGGTCAACAGTAATTTCGATACCGCTCTTTATCTTATTTATGAATATCTTTTCTTATTTCCTAATGTAATCATTCTTCTACGATTCTTTTTGCCTTTCCCTCGCTTCTCGGCAATGAATTTGGCTTGACTATTTCTACAGGGATGCGCAAATTCAATATAGCGTATATTTCTTCCTCAATTTTCTCTGCCAGCTCATCTAAATCGCCTTCTCTATATCTTTCCTCAGTTGGTTCTACCCTCACATGTAATGTTGTCATTTCCTTTTCTTTCTTTTTTACAAGCTGATAATTTCCGCTTACGCCTTTAACTTTCATCATAGCCTCTTCTATCTGACTCGGAAATACTATTACGCCTTTAACTTTCATCATGTCATCGCTTCTTCCCTTAATACGAGTCTGCATTGGCAAGCTTCGTCCACACCCACAGGGCTCTTCCATGTAGCCAGCTATATCGCGAGTTCTAAACCTTATTGCTGGGAAAGCTTCCTTTGTTAGAGTGGTGAATACGAGCTCTCCCTCTTCACCAGGTTGAAGCCTCTCGCCTGTCTTCGGGTCTATTATCTCTGCCAGAAAATGATCTGCATTTATGTGTAACTTCTTTTCTTCGCATTCTGTGACGACGCCTGGCCCTATTATTTCTGTCAAACCATAATGTTCATGAGCTGTAATGCCCCAGGTTTCTTCTATTTTCTTCCTCATTTCATCACTCCATGCCTCCGCTCCAAATAAGCCAAGGCGGAGTTTAAAATCATCTTTTGGCGAGAAACCCATTTGCTCTGCCACCTCTGCCATATAAAGAGAATAGGAAGGTGTGCAAGCTAAAGCAGTGGTGCCAAAATCTTTCATCACGTTTATCTGCCTTTTCGTATTTCCAGAGCTTGTTGGAATAACCATAGCCCCTATTTTCTGCGCTCCTTTTTCAAAACCATGTGCTCCAGTAAATAGTCCATATCCATATGCATTTTGCAACACATCTCCTTTCCTTAGCCCATTTGCCCATAAAGAGCGAGCCATAACATCTGCCCATATTTCCAAATCATTTCTAGTATAAACTGCCACAACTGGCTTCCCTGTTGTGCCAGAAGAAGCATGAACCTCGATGCAATCGTCTAGCTCAACGCAAAGCAAGCCAAAAGGATAATAGTGACGAAGCTCGTCCTTAGTTAAAAAAGGTATTTTACTTAAATCATCCAAACTTTTGATGTCATCCGGTTTTATTCCTGCATCATCAAATTTTTTGTGATAAACCTCATTTTTTTCATATGTCATCTTTACAACTTTTTTCAACCTTTTAAGCTGTAGTTCTTTTAAATCTTTCAAAGGCATTGTTTCTATTTTCTCATCCCAAAATCTCATGGTGTTAAATGCAAAGCAATATAAAAAATTTAAAGGAAAAGCGCATTAACTTTAATGCTCCTCAAATTTGATAAAAGCCACTATCTAAATTTGACAACGCAGCCACTCGCAGGCACTTCTTTTGTAAACTGGATAAAGCTTCTTGTAGAAAATAAATTTGCCATTGACTGGCGATTCATACCAAGGGCATTATATGTTACACTTATGATTTTTGGCGTTGCTCCTTTCAGGCTATATGAAAAAGTAAAATTCGAAAAGAAAATACAGAATATAAAGATTGTTCCCCCTCTTTTCATTGTAGGACACTTCAGAAGTGGAACAACTTTTTTGCATTATCTTATGGGACAGGACAAAAAGCTAGCGTATGTATCGACGCTTGAAACAATGGCTCCTTGGGTATTTTTGGGGAGTGAAGAAGTGTTTAAGGAAATAGTGGAAAAACGCTTACCGGAAAAAAGGCCCATGGATGACTTAGAAATGCAGGCAGGCCTGCCTTACGAGGAGGAATATGCAATTGCAAATTTTTGTCCCTATTCTTTTTATCATGGATGGTATTTCCCAAAGAAAATAGAATATTATTTCAGAAAATATGTCCTGTTTGATGGAGTTAATAAAGAAATCATAGATGAATGGAAGGAAAAATACATCTATTTGCTTAAAAAAATAACGTATAAGCATGATGGAAAAAGAATATTGCTCAAAAGCCCGGTGAATACAGGCAGAATTAGATTACTTCTTGAAACTTTTCCAGATGCAAAATTTATTCATATATACAGAAATCCTTACAAAGTGTATTTTTCTACATGGAGGCTGTATGAAAGCATTTTGCCTATATTTTCATTTCAGCACATTGAAAAAGAAAAGCTGGATAAATTCATCATAGAATTTTATAGAGAAGTATATAAAAGATATTTTAGGGAAAAAGACCTTATTCCAGAGGGAAATCTGGTAGAAATAAGTTATGAAGAATTCGTTAAAGAACCAATAAACAAGCTCGAGAAAATATACAAAGATTTGGGGCTGAAGGGATTTAAAGAAGCAAGATTAGCTTTTGAAAAATTTGCTGGAAAATACAAAAATTATAAGCCCCATACCTATAAAATAGGTAATGAGATAAAGGAAAAGATATACAAAGAATGGAAATTTGTTTTTGATAAACTGGGCTATGAGAAATGATTTTGATATTTTGTTATTTTTAAGCAACTACTCACGGACCTACATGCATCATTTCATGAATTTCATCATATAGTTCAAAGTTATATGCAAGCTCTAACTCGCTTTCCAGCAAATGATAATGACTCTCTTCCATATTCATCAGATACTTTATAATGGCTTTTTCTTCCTTTATTTCTAATTTACCTTCCATTTCCCTATAAAATTCAGCAGCCATTTTTTCAGCTTCCATTGCCTTCCTTATTATTTCTGACAATTGCATATCGTCTCTAATCTCAAACTTTGGAAATGGTATTTCACTTTTTTCGGGTAAAATAATTTCCTTATCTGGAAACTTCTTTTTAAAAAGTTTTTCGAGTAAGTTTCTGTGAGCTTTCTCTTCATTTTCCAGAAATTGGAGTTTGTCCTTCAAAAAGAAGATGTTTGTTATTTCTCTCATTTTTCTATAATTTTCTGCGGCTTCTATTTCAGCCTTTATTGCTACTTTTAAAATTTTTTCTAAATCCATATAAACGAAGTATAAAGACAGTATAAATTAGTTTTGCAATGTCTTCAACAATTTATTTAATTCGTCGACACTTGCCACCCTTCCTGCTATTTTTATCTCACCATTTATTGCTAAAGCAGGTGTTTTCAGCACACCTCGCTTAGCAATTTCTATGGCATCAAACACTTTCACAAGTTCCGCTTCTATACAAAGCTCTTCTATTGCTTTTTCAATATTTTCATACATTTCTTTACATTTTGGACAACCTACTCTAAAGCTTCTATTTTCATTTTTTTACCTCCGGCTTATATTTATTAAAATGTCTAACAATGCTTCTGCCAAATTTTGTTAATGAATAGACGATATAATTTCCTTTTTTGACAGACTTTATCAATCCTGCTTCCTTTAGTTTTGCAATGTGGTAAGAGCATTTTGAATATGGACATTTAACTAAATCAGCTATCATGCAAACGCACATTCTTTGCTTATATAAGGCATACAGTATTTCCAATCTTTTCTCATCAGCTAATGCTTTCATAACTTTTGCAACCATTTTTATGTCATCCAAAGGCAAGCTTTGCTTTATTCTACTCCATCCTCCTTTTCCTTCTACTTCATTTCTTAATTCTTTTGGAATTTCAAATTTCATAGTCCAACACCTAGCATAAATAAATTAAGCCAGATATAATTGCAACTATCATCGCTAAAACCGCATAAGTTAAAACAACCTTCCATCCTATGATACGAGATACACCAAGCATTGATGGAATATCATCATCCCAATTATTATTGCCCCAATGAAAGAAAATACAATCCTTGCTAAAGCAAGCTTCCATGAAATTATCTCGGAAGTAAATATTGTGGCCATGACATTGGCAGAAGGAGTCATTAAAAGAAAAGTTATTGCAGGCCCTATGCCCGCGCCTGCCATCATTATGCCAGCAAAAATAGGAATCATGGCGCATGAACAAACTGTAAAGACAGGAGCAAGTAAAGCAGCGATAAAATAATTTCTTTTGCTTGAAAAATAAAACATCATTTTTTCTCTTGGGGTAAAGGTAGAAAAGAAGGTATTTCAAATTTTTTTGAAATACTTTTATTGCTACGCTACCTTACAAATCTTCCATCATCTTTTGATACTGGTAGTTTATGCACATTTTTCTCAAGCCATCCTATGCTATCGACTTTCCTCACGTCAAATTCAGGAACATAGGGCTTAATATCTAAAAGTGGGGTTCCATCTACTATATCAACATCCCGGATATGAAGTATATTTCCTTCAATTTTAACAAGGCGCACTATTGAAATACCAATCGGATTTGGTCTGCTTGGAGAGCGCGTTGAAAAAACACCGCGTATTTGTTCATCCATGAATGGTTTTACATTTAATGATGCTTTTCTTGCTAAATGAAAATGGTATATCAAAATGATATGAGAAAATCCTTCAAGATCTTTTAAACCTTCAGTATATTCTGGGAATATCTCAACTTTTCCGCCAATATCTTTAGCAGCTATCGATTGTATAGGTATTCCTTCTGGTTTTTTAAATGGAGAATGAATAGTTCCTATTGGTTTATATTTTATTTCTTTCATAATATAATATTTATCCGCGTTTAAAGTTATGCCAACTTCTGGGTTTTCTCCATACAAAAGAGATGTTTATTTTATCGTTTCAACATTTACTGCTTTTGGGCCTCTCGGCTCTTTCTTTATATCAAATTTTACTCTTTGTCCTACTTCCAGCGGTTTTTGATTTTTAACATCTGATTGATGAACAAAAATATCTTCTTTTATCTCCTTCGTTTCTATAAATCCATATGATGTTACCCATCTTTTAACTATTCCTTCCATTATTTTCGCCTAATAATGTAACGAGTTTTGGTATTTAATACATTCCTAAAGATGCGGGCGCCGGGATTCGAACCCGGGCATTGAGCTTGGAAGGCTCATATCCTAACCAGCTAGATCACGCCCGCTTGTAGCTAAAAAGAATTTTTGATTTTAAATTTTTCTGATATTTTTTCCACCATGTCAATCCATTTTATGAAAGAATTGCAAGCCGCTCTTAAATTTGAAATACTACTTGCTTCAATTTCTAAGAAAAGTTTCTTTCCTTTCATATAAAATTTTATTTTTGCTCTTGGGGCTTCCTCATATCGCAGTGCATTGAAAATTATTTTATTTATCTCACTTTCTATCTCGATTATAGTGCGATGCATTTATCTTGCCTTCAATTTTTTCGCAATTGTCCCCCTTTCTTTATAAAAAATTTTTCCTCCACAATGAGGGCATTTCATTCCCATTCTCTCCGAATCGATGTCGACGTTCTTTCCACATTTAGCACACTTATAGCTAATCATTTTGCTCCACCCAATATACTTTTAATACTTTTCTCAACATCTCTGCCTGCTGTTGTAAATGGAAAATATGCTCCTCCTGCAAATTTTGCATTGCATTTTTTGCAAATCCATATTCCAGTACTTTCCCTCTTCACACGCTTTCTTCCACATCTTGGACAAGTATGCCATCTGCGTTGCTTTTCTTCTATCTCCCTAAGTTTATGCCTTGCTTTCACTCCATATCTCTGTGCAAATCTTCCAGCAGACTTAACTTTCTTTGTCCTTTTTGCCATTTTCTTCCTCCAATAGTTTTCTTATATTCCTTGCATGAAATTGCGCACGCTTTATATTATTTTTTATTTCATCTATAGTAAAACTTCCGCTCAAACCTTTCTGTATAGCTCTTATATTGCCATTCTCATCTAAGGCTACGGTAAAGCGGGCTTCTGCAATCTCTTCTTCATCAAGACATGGATCTACAACGATAGCATCGCTATATTTAACAAAAGTACAGCTTATGGGTGGCTTTCTAACAGGCAATGGCTCATTCTCTCCAAGCTCGTATCTCTCATTTGGAATAATTGCATTTTGCAAGGCAGCGGAAGCAGCCAACGAGGATGCATCAAAAAGATTGCCATCATAGTCCAAAACATGCAAGTCAATGAATACAATCCAGACTTTCTCACCTGGCTCAATGCATAGCTTCTCCAAATCAATGTATTCCGACTCTCTAATGCCACGGTCAACAACTCTTGCTAGCTCTATCGCCCCAGGCTTTGGCGGGCCCGGCTCAAATTCTGGCGATGCTAAAGGTGGCAACTCTGCAGATGTAGACATAGCTCCCTTTTCTGGAGTATCTGGATATGGCTCACCCACCTCAAGCTTTATACCTGCAAGCACCATTGTATTGCCAATTTTTACTCTCGCTGAACCCTCTGCATTTCTCAGCACATTTTTCTCTATTTTTATTGGTCTATATTCATCAAATCCTCTTCCATCTGGTCTTTTACCTTCCTTTGCCAGCCTTGCTAAATAATCCCTCCTTACCGAAGATAACCTTCCTATTTCTGATATATCCATTTTATTCCTCCTCAAATGATTCGTATTTTTTCATAAGCGCTTCCTTCTGCAATTTTGCAATTTGCTTACATCCTTTAATTGCAAGCTCAAGTGCCTCTTCAAATTCTTGATAAGTCAAATGGCCATCCATCTGCATAAGCAATATTTCTTCTGTGCGTGGAGCAATTGCAATTGGCAAGTCTGCTTCTCCTTCTTTATCTTCCTCACTAGTTAAATCAAGAACCACCATACCATCAACTTTTCCAGCAGCGCATGCTACTGGTATATCACGCATTGGTATGCCAGCGTCAGCAAGAGCAACTGCAGCCGCAGTTATACCTGCGCATCTCGTCCCTGCCTCTGCATCAAGCACTTCAATACAAACATCAATAGTAGCTCTTGGAAATAATTCAGTGAATATTACATTCTCCAATGCTTCTGAAGTCACTTTAGAAATTTCTGTGCTTCTTCTATCTGGCCCTGGCCTTTTTCTTTCCTCGACACTAAATGAAGCCATGTTATAACGAGCATTTACCAAAGCTTTTGTAGGATCCTGAATGTGGCGTGGCAACGCTTCTCTTGGTCCATAAACTGCTGCCATAATTTTGTTTCCCCCCCATTCTAAGTAGCATGAGCCATCGGCGCGATAAAGCACGCCAGCTTCAATTTTTATTTTCCTTAGCTCATCTGGTTTCCTTCCATCTATCCTTAAACCATCTTTCATTAACATTTAACCACCTAACATTTTTATGATTCTTTCAGTGAGCCCAAATGTATGAGCTTCTTTTTCAATTTTCCTTATAGCTTTAATTAGCAAATTCACTTTCTCATCCTCTCCTTTTATCCATATCCTCCCATTTTGACCAACAAATATCCAGCATCCAGTATGTTTCTTTAAAATGTTGAGCATTGATGCATTCTTTCCTATAATGCGTGGAACTTTTGAAGGCTGAACTTCAATGATTATTCCATCATCTATCTTCCTGCAAGGTCTTCCTTTCATCGACACCTCTATATTTTTTGCCTCATTTATGTAGGAAACAATGGCTATGATTACATCGCCAGTTTTCAAATATTTTGATGTTTCTCCATATTCTACCTTCCATGGAGATTCTTCTGGAGAAAGAAGTGCAGGATATGGTGCGTTAATATCGATAATCCATGCGTTTTTATAAACTTCTTCAACAACTCCAATGACAGTGTCCCCAACACTTGGGTCATATACACCAGATAGAGGAATTACATTGAGATATTTGCCTTTTTCCTCCAGAATGCCGAGACGAGACGAGTATATTTTATCCCCTTCCTTAAATGTTCCCTTGCCTGGCAATTTGTCTTTTGCATCTCCAATAACTGTGCCCGGTAAAACAATTTTTCTTATCATTTTAAAATCCTTGTTGCTACATCTCCTTTTGTGAGAGCATTTAATTTATCATAAAATTCTGTTTGCATTCCAGCAGGAAGTTCTACAACGCACATAAAGTCGCCATTTGAAAGCCACTCTTCTTTCAGCATTTTTGCCATCTTAATTACTTCTCCATATGCCCTTCCTGCATATTGTGCTGGAATGCGCACTTCTATTTTAACATTCTCCATACTTATTGGGATAATTGGGCGAATTGCTTCAATAACTTTTTTCACTTGTTCCTCGACTGGCTTAACTGCATCAATATGCACACCTGCCTCTTTCATTGCCCTCTCAATTCTATCGCGAGGATGAGGGAGCTTTGTACGTGGATCCATAGCAGAGCGGGCAATCCAGTCTACAATTGCCTTCTGCTTCCTTTCAAGCATTTCTCTTCTCTGCTTTACTGTAAGCTGTATCTCTCCCTCCTTTATGATTTTAAGAGCTATCTCTGCAACATCTGTTGTCCCAAAAACTTCTTTCAAAGCTTCTTCCGATGCCTTCTCTCCTTTTTTTGCGTCCTTGAATATTAAGTCGATGGCAAGATTTTCAACAATGTTTATCTCTTTCCCTTCCATAACTTGCTCAACTGCTTTTGGGTCAACTAATATTTCGAAATGATTTCCTTTTTTATCATACCTTGCAATGACAGCGTCTTCCAGCGATACCATTTATTCTTCACCTGCTACCTCTTCAAAATATTTTTCAACTTCCTTCTTAGGAAGTATTCTAAATTCTTTTGATTTTTCTATTATACCAATTTCAACAGCTTCTTTCTCAAGCTTTTTCTCTGTTGCATGCATTAATGCTCTCAATCCAAGCTCAACAGCTTCTTTCATATTCATTCCTTCTTTATAATGTTCTTCAAAATATTCTATTGCTGCATCTCTTCC
>VBQI01000026.1:829-16570 GCA_008297865.1 Thermoplasmata archaeon | reverse complement strand
ACTCAGCAAACTTCCCTCAATGATTTCGATGTGCCTGCTCCTGCCCCTCTGTAGAAGCCCCACCATTTATGGTGGGGAGAATGTCACTTCTTCCCATTCTTTGGTTATGTCGATTTCTTCTATTTCTTCTTCGGGGAAAACATAAAGGGTGACATTGAGGTTGTAGTCATTTTCTTTTATTTCGTCTATGGGAACAGCTCGAGAGAAGCCTTCTGTTTCTGTGAAATTGTGATAAGCTTGGGCAATCTTTTTTATATGTTCTTCGCCTAAGCGATTGAGTTTTCTCACTTCTGGATGTTGTTCATATTCTTGGCTTGCGTTTATGAAAAGAATTTTTCCTTTTCTTTCTTCTGGCTTGTTTTTGTTGAAAATAATAATTGCTCCTGGCGCTCCTGTATTGTAAAACAATTTTTCTGGGAGAAGAATTACGCAATCTATTAAATCCTCTTCGATTATCATTCTTCTTATTGCCTTTTCTTTTCCTCCTCTGAATAAACAACCATTGTCTATGACTATGCCTATCCTGCCATTTTCATCATTAGCAAAATAAATCATATGCTGAATCCATGCCCAATCTGCTGATTGCTTTGGCGGAAAGCCATATTTAAAGCGCTGTTTCCATAACTCACCTTTTTTAAGCGTCGCCTCGTCATAGCCATCCTGATTCCATGGAGGATTTGTTATGCATATATCGAATTTTTCTTCCTTGAATTTTGGAAAAAGTAAGGTATCGCCATGGGCAATGTTATGATTCATTATATCATGAATGTACAAATTCATTTTACACAAAGCGTAGGTGGTTAAATTTGCTTCTTGCCCGTATAAAAATAATTTCTCGGCTTCTTCTCCAAATTTTTCCTTAACATGATCGTATGAAACAATAAGCATACCTCCTGAACCACATGCTGGGTCATAAACTGCTTCTCCTGGCTTTGGATCCAAAATTTCTACCATCAGTTTTATCACCTCTCTCGGAGTGTAAACTTCTCCTTCTTTTGCTTTTTGTGGGGCAAAATAACGAAGAACCCATTCATAGGCATCGCCTAAAATATCTGGCGATACATGACTAAGCTTTTTCTCGCTGAATAACTCGATAAGTTGGCGTAAAATTTCCAGATTTTCTCTATTTGAAGTAAATTGAATGAAATCAACGCTATCCACTACATTCTGCAAATCTGGATTTAGTTCCGCAATTTTCTTTAATGCTTTAGATAATGTTTCAGGCAAGGTTGCGACATTTTTCCTTATATTTTCCCATAAAAATTCTTCAGGCAAATTGAAAGTATGCCAATCCTGATGCTTTGCTTCCTGCCTTGCCTCTTCCTCGCTTAATCCATCTTTTATAGCTTCTTCATATGCCTGCTGATATTCCATTTCCCACTTATCGCTTATTCTTTTAAGGAAAAGCAGGATAAGGATGAATTTATAATCGACTCTTGTCCTTATCAAATCAGCAGCTTTTTTAAGAATGCTTTCAATGTCGCCTCTTGTCAAATTATAACCCTTTGTTTTATCGCCTGTAAAACTGTTTAGCGATTTTATTCCCATTCTATTTTATATAATTTTTCTATCTTTAAATCTTTCTTCAAAAGAAAAAATGATTTGTTTACATTTCGTAAACAATTTGTTAATGAATCATAAACATAGGGTAAAGAATTGAATTCACAACTCATTCTTCCAAAGCTTTAAGTTTTGGAAAGATGCGAAAAAAGATGTAATTGTAACACTGCTTTTCTTAAGCCATGAAAATAATAAAAACATTATTTCATTAATTTTTCTTTTAGTTGGCATGCCATGCAAGTGGACATTGAAGAAGGCTGATTGCATATCTTGCATGGCTTTAATTTTGCAGGTTGAAATTTTTTTGATAAGCAGTCTTCCAGCTCCAAATAACTTTGCAAAATGCTGTGCCTCGTGCCTGGATGGGCTTCTTCAAGCTTTTCAATCATTTGCCTATATAAGCCACGCATTGCTCTGATGGCATAGGGGCATTCATCTTCACTTATTTCAAATCCTTTTAAAAAAGCATATAATGTTGTTTCCTTTTCTGGTATGCTTCGCAATGGCAAAATTCTTGGAATTAAACCAGGCTGAATTTTTTTATGAGGAGCCATTCTCGCCATTCTTTCTAAATCATTTCTTATAAAATTCATTAAAATTGTTTGGGAAACATCATCTAAATTATGCCCTAAAGCAAGTGCTTTTGCATTTATTTCCATTGCAACTTTATTTAAGCAGTATCTCCTAAAAACTCCACAATATGTGCATTCTGCAAGCTCACCCCTCATCCTGCTAATCTCATCTAATGAAAAGCCAAATTCATTTTTAAAAGATATGGTATGGTGTTCTATATCATGCTCACTGCAAAATTTTTTAGCTATCTTTATTGTCTTATCTCTGTATCCTTTTATTCCTTCATCAACTGTTATAGCATGCAATTCTCTTTCCTTTTGTTTATGAATTATTTTCCATAAAAGATAGCTTGCAACAATGCTATCTTTTCCTCCTGAGAGTGCAACAGCTATTATGCCTTTTGGCAAGCCTTGCTTTCTTATTTCCTTCTTTGCTCTTTTTTCAACAAATTCATTGAAATGTTCTTTGCATAAATATGTGCCATTGTATCTGATGAATGTAATGGCTTCCTTGCTACACTTGCTACACTGCATGGAATAGAATATTGTCATAGTTATATTTTTTAGGGTGGGAGTAAAATGCGTAAAAGATAAAACGAGGAAAACAGCAGAAAATAAAAACTAAAGAATGTTTTATCTCATTGACAGAAGGACCAACAGCAAGACTAAGAGCGATTCAAATTGAGGAAAAATTCAGAGGAAAAATTTTACAGGATATTTTTACAAGGAGCAAAAAAATTTATGTTGAACCTTCTCTGCTAATAGGAAAAAAATTGTGCAGAGCAACAAGCCATGGAAAGAATATTTTGTTATATTTCGATGAATATGCCATTAGAATACATTTAATGATGTATGGAAGCATAAGATTTGAGCAGAGCTATTCAAAACCATTTCGCCAAGTAAGGCTTACATTATTTTTTCCTAATAAAAATTTAGTTATATACAATGCCCCAATAGTTGAAATAGGAGAAGCAGATAAAATTGAAGAATTTTTATCAAAAAATTATGGTATAGACCCTTTAAGCAACTGGAATAAAGAAGAGCTTATAAATCTAATTTTGGAAAGGAAGGAAAGAAAAATAGGAGATTTATTGCTTGACCAAAAAGTCTTCAATGGAATTGGAAACATTTTAAGAAATGAAATTTTATTTAGGGCAAGAGTAAATCCCGAAAGAAAAATTGCAGAATTAAAATTTGAGGAAATTGAAAAAATAGTAGAAGAAACGAGGAAATTATGCATAAAATTTTTAGAATTGAAGAAGAAAGGAGAAGGAATAAAAAAATTGCTCATGGTATACAACAGGAAGACATGTCCAAATTGCGGAAGACGGCTAGCTTTCTATCGTCAGGAGCCAAACAAAAGGAAGACATTTTATTGCCCATTCTGTCAGTTGTAATCCATCTATCAGCTATAATCCATCTATCGGCTACAACCTTATCAATATCTCTATCTCTTTTCCTTCTCCCCCTTTCAAACAAGATAGCATTGCTTTAATTGTTTCATAAAATATTTTCTCAACAAATTTATTTAAAGAAATCTCTTTCCCATCTACCAAAATTTCAATTTTCTTACCTTTTACTATTTTTTCAACTATTTTTTCATATACTTCTTCAACATCAGCTTCTTCAACATCTATGCAATTTAATCCTTCAACACTTTTATAGCCTTCCACTATTATTACATCTGGAAAGAATTTCTTTGCAATATTTATTGCATCCTTTAATTTGTTTTCTGTTCCTTTTGTAAACAAAACAATCTCTTTCTTTGTTGAAATTATGCTTGCAATGGCGCCTGCCTCCCTATATCTCCAAGTATCCTTTCCTTCTTCATCAATTGCCTCATGCATACTACTTTTTACAACAACTACTTTATATCCCTTAAGTTTTTTCAGCAAATTTTCAATAAACAATGTTTTTCCCGAATTTTTCTTCCCTTTTATCGCAATGAGCATAAATATGAAATGCAAGGAAGTTAAAATCGATTTCTTTTTATTCCCCTAAACATTACCATTTCATGAAAGATTGGATGAAGGATATAATGTTCATTGCACATGTCGTAATAATTGTGCCTATAATTTCAGTTATTTATTTTGGTTATGCATTTACAAATCTAAATATTATTTTTGTTTTAATAGGAGCAATTGTGCTATGGAGCATAATCATCATATATCCATTTTACTGGTATCTGAAGAATAGAATTTTTATATAACAAAAAAATTAGCATCATGAAGAAAGAAGATTTGCTTGGATTGTATGCAGGGATAGGAGATGTGATAGAAAATGATAAAAGGATAGGAGAATGCATTTTTAACCTTGAAATATTCATGTTGCCATCTGGAAAAATAGAGGCTGAGGGAATAATAGTTGAAGTAACAGATGGGGAAATAAATTTTGAAGGAAAAGAAGCTGTTTTCAGGCTCTCTGGCATATTGAGTAGGGATCACACTACATACATTACAGAATTTACTTGCAAAATTAGTCCTGCAACATATCCAAAATTTGTTGTAAATGTTGATGAACTTTTTGAAAATTTAAAACCTAATCCTTAAAATCTCAAATTCCCTTTCCTTTTTTGGAATTTTGAAATATAATATGAATTTCGTTCCTTTTCCAACTTTGCTTTCCACTTCAACCTTTCCACCATATCTCTCCATTAATTTCTTTACAATGTAAAGCCCTAAGCCACTTCCACCTCCTCCTTTTTTCCATCCTTCCTCAAAAATTTTTTCTATATCTTGTTCTTCTATTCCCTTTCCATTATCTTCAATATAAACCTTGTAAAACCTCCCTTCCTCCTCTCCATATACATTTATTTGGCTACATTCTGAATGTTCAACTGCATTTTTTATTAGGTTAGAAAAAACTTCTCCAATAAATTCATCCGCAACAACTATTACATCATCTACATTGCAAGATAGACTGATGCCTTTCTTCTCTGCAATTTCTTCATATGATGGACATACCGCCTTAATCACATCTTTTAATTTAATGGGGTGGAGTTCCTTTTTTGCCTTTCTTATCTCCTCAGCCTTTCTAACATTTTTAATAAGTTCTCCAGCTTCTTTTAGTACATCCTTTACTTTTTTAAGCAGTTCCTTCTGCTTTTTTGTTAAATTCGTTTTCTCCATCAAGCCAATGTAGCCAAGAGCAATCTCATTTTTATTGTAAATATCATGCCTCAATATTGAATTATAAAATTCAGCATCTTTCTCCTTTTCCTTTTCAGAAGTAATATCTTTAATTAGCACAAGAATCTCTCCATTTAGTGTCCATGCCTGCTCTAAGGCAATAAATTCCCTGTTTTTTCCCTTCCATTTGCTGACAAAATTTTCAATTTTTCCTTCCTTCATATTTTCGAAAAATTCTTCCCTCCTTTCAGCAAATTCATCTACATTTTTTCCCTCTATATCTCCTGCCCTATATCCAGTGATTTCTTCAAATTTGGTATTAGCATACAAAATTTTTCCTTCTTTGCTTATCTTATAGAAAGCAAAATCATTAATTATTTTGCTTACATCTTCTAAAGATTCTAAAGCATGAGAAATGGCTATAAGGAGAAAATTAATTTGGTGAATCTTTTCCTCATCTGCTTCTGAAATGGCAAGAGAGCCAACATTTTCTCCCTTCCTCAAAATAGGAAAGCTTATAGCTTCCTCTATTTCCATTCCTTTTTCCCTTCCCATTAAATTAATTGAATATGAAATGCCAATAGCTTCTAGTGCATTTACAGCAAGATTAACAATTTCATCTACATCTCTGCTCCGCAGAATTTTTTCCAGAATAGTATAGAAATCTTCTTCTATAAAAAATTCCAAGCACTCTGTTGCCTTAATTTTAACTCTCGCTTTCCTCTCATTTATAATTATTTTTCCTTCATACTCCCCCTTTTCAATTACATCAGAAAGAATATCAGAAAGCTTCTCCTTTTCTTCAACTACATCATATATATTTTTTCCTTCCATGCTTTTCCATTTCTCATCAGCTTCTATTACATTTCCAAGAAAATCTGTTATAAATGATGGCCTCTCCCTCCTTATTTCCTTAGCAATTCCATAGAACAGGTTCTGATATTTTACAATTTTAAAAGATAATACCATATCTACATTTTCCTTCCTTATTTTAAGCACAGCCCCAGCTTTACCATTTTTTAAAGCATCTAAGAAAAGTTTGGCTGCCTTCTTTTTTTCTTCTCCCTCAAAAATTTGGATAAAAGGACTACCTTCCACCTCCAAATCAAAATTATTAATTGAAATAAAATTACCCTTCTCATCTAAAATGAATGAAATATAGTCGTCAAATAATTTCAGTATTTCTTCCACGCAAATATTAACTCAGAAATATATAAATATTTTTAGCTGGCATCTTTACTCTAATAGATATTTTTCAAAATCAATGACAACATATTTCTTTCCTTTCTTTACTATTTTATGTCCTTCCTTCTCCAACATCTCCTTTTGTCTTTCTGCCCCTCCAGGATATTTTTCATTGAGTACACCGCCTGCCTTAACAGTGCGCCAATATGGCGTTATGTTTTCTTCTCCCTCCTCTCTTGCTTCCTCTGCTGCACGAGCAGATATTGATACAAAAATACCAGTAGTCATGGGACATGCAATTGTGGCGCCGTGCTTTTTCGCCAGCCTTTCTCGTATCTGATTTATTGTTATGAGTTTTCCTCTGGGCACACTTTTCATAATTTCGTCAACTTCTTTTGGAGATGGAATAACAATTGTTCCAGTTCCCCATCTCTTGCTCATTTTTTCAGTTATTTTTTCAACCCTTGGCAATCCTTTATCATCTTCTAATTTTTCTCTCCATGACTTTTTTGCCATTATAACATAATTTGAATTTTGTATTTATTTTTTCATATTGATTTTAATTTTTTGATTTCTTGATTTTAATCTTCAACTTCATTTTTTCAATAAGCTCTTCTATGGTTAAAGGTAATGGATTTAGTTCCATTTCAATACCAATTTTGACAGCAGGAAGAACATCCATTCCATTTTCTTCAAGTAGCTCGACATTGCTCAAAATTTCTCTCATATTTCCTTCAGCTACCGCCCTCCTATTTAACACATATACTCTATCTGCTATATATGGAATAACATCGAGCCTGTGAGATACAATGATTATACTTACTCCTTTCTCATTCATTCTATTTATATAGTCAACAACTTTTCTCCGCATTTTTGCATCTAACGCCGAAAATGGTTCATCTAAAAAATAACTTCTGGCTTCATGGTAAGTATGCTCGCAAGCGCCGCCCTCTGTTTTTGCCCCTCGCTCAGCCTGAAGGGCGGTTTTTCAAGCAAATTTTTTATATCGAGCAAATCAACTATTTCTTCCATAATGGCAATAAAATCTTTCTTTTCCATCCCAATTTGGGCAGGAGCAAATTCTAAATCTTCCATTACTGTTGTGTTGAATAATACATCGTCTGGATTCTGTAAAAGTATGCCAAATCTTCTTCTTAATTCCCTTTCTTTAATTTTCTCCTTTCCATAAAAATTGATTTTCCCTTCTGTTGGCTCTATCAATCCTGCAAGAAGCTTTATAAAGGTGCTTTTTCCAGAACCATTTGGGCCAACAATTGCAACTCTCTCTCCTTTAAAAAGGCAGAAATTTGCTTTCTCAACAGCAATTGTGCCATCTGGATAGATATAAGTTATGTCCTTTGCTTCTATAATTTTATCCATAAAATCACCATGAATGAAATGAAAGCGATGAATGAAATACTATCAAAGTTTAATTCAATACTTTTTTCAAAACTTTTAAAATTTCCATTAAAACCTTTTGCTTTCATTGCCATATAAACGCGCTCTTTTTTCTCCATCACCCTTGCCATAAAATTTCCTATAAATTTTTTTGCATCTTTAATGCTTTCTTTTCTAATTGTTCTGCTTTCCTTCCCCAGGAGCATGTTGTAAAGTTCGTTCAGGAAAGTGAAAAAGAAACGATAAACAATTATGAATACTGTTATCAGTGTAGAGGGAATTTTCATTTTTCTTAAAGAATTTATCATTTCAGACATTTTTGTTGTGAAAAGAAGGAGAGAGATTATGGAAATGCATGCTGAAACACGAATAAAAAAAGTTAAGACATAAATTAAGCCGTCATAGCTCACTTTAATTCCATAAAATGAATAAACTTCTCCACCTTTTAAAAAAATCCAGGGAAAAACAACAATCAATGAAAATATAGGTATAAAATAAAATCTCGAAATATATTGCCTTATTTTTACCTTAGATAAAACAATCATGATGAATGAAAAAGCTAAAAGAGAAATAAGAAAGAAAATGTTGTTTGTTGAAATTGCCATAAAAATCAGCAGAAGCACGCTAAGTAATTTTATTTCTGTTCTAACTCCTTGTAAATATCCATCTTTATAAGAGAATTCTTCAACTGAAACAAAATCACGGAATGCTCTAGTTATCTCTCTTACTGTATGCTCAATGTGCATTTTTAATCTTTGAAATAATAAAGGATGCAAGAATTATTATAAAGCATCCAATTAAACCAGTTATTAAAGCAGAAATATAAGGATTAAGCCCAGGCACTGTATAATCTGGGAATATTCCAGAATATAATGCTTTCTCTTCTTCTACTCCGCTTTTCTCTGCAGCATTTTCAAGAGGTTCCGAATAATTTACTTTCTCTGCAAGCCAAGCAAATAAAGGAGCTAAGGCAACCATAATTGCTATTGCAACATATGCCTTTCTCATGCTGTCACCTCCACATAAATTGATTCTGGATGATATGATTTAATGTAGCTTATAACGGAAGCAGTGGCTATTCCTTCTATTATACCAAGTAATCCATGCCATATTGCCATTGTTGGAACAGTTACATATATTTTATATGCAAATATGGAGGAAATTCCTATTTCAAGACCACATGCTATTGCAGCCATCCATATTCCAAGCCATCCTGCCAAAAATGATGCTGTATTGCTCTTTCTTAATGCTTTATATACTGCATATCCTACAAAAACATCAACAATTGCCATATTAAATATGTTTGCACCTAAAGCACTAAGCCCCCCATCACCAAAAATCAAACATTGCAATGTAATAACGCTTGTCATTGCAAGAACTCCTGTATATGGCCCCAAAATTATGGCAGCCAAAGCCCCTCCAACAAAATGGGCGGAGGTACCGCCAGGTATAGGCCAGTTGAGCATTTGGGCGGCGAATATTCCCGCAGCCACAATGCCTATCATTGGAATTCTTCGACTATCTATCTCTTTTCTTGCCTTTTTTATGGAATAAGCAATTACTGTAGCAGATACTGCATACATTATAATGCAAATCCACCAATCAAGATAGCCATCAGGTATATGCATAATCTCACCGTATTACTTTTTTACAAAATTGTAATACAAAAATGTATTACTTTCCTTTCATCTCCTCCTTTATATATTTGAGCATTTTTTTAACATTTAGTGTATCAAGAAACAGATGCAGGTCTTCTTTTTTGAATTCTCTTATAATGCATAAAATTCCAAAATATATTGCTATGCCTATAAGCGCTATTCCCAAGAGTTCATACCACACACTTATTGCCACATATTTAAGCATGTAATTGATTGTTATACCCATAATAATAGCAGATATTACATGAAAAACAACACATTTATTTCCTTCAGTTTTTGTAATTCTCCATGCCTGCATTCGTAGATACGCAAAGCCAATTATATAAGATATGACTGTAGCAATTGCAGCTCCTTTTGCACCTAAACCTGCGAGCTCCAGCCCAAGGCTTTTTATATTTTTTGGAACAAGCACTGCGTTTAAAAAGACATTAGAAAGCATCATGATAAGTATTCTGTTCCTTGTTATCTGCGGCATGTTCATTCCCTCAAACTGACTTTGATATGGGCGAGACAATATTTCAAGCAATACAAAAACTGGGAGAATCTGAAGAATTGGGGAAGCTTCTATATATTTATTGCTGAGTAATATCTTTACTATTGGATGTGAGAGAACAATCATTAGTGCAATGACGGGCATCGTGAGCATACTCAAATATCGCTCAGATTTGTATACTAAGCTTCTTATCTCTTTTAGATTATTCTGAGCATGGTATGAAGAAACTGTTGGCATTAAAAGCATGCCAATTGAAAAAGCAAAAAATAGCATGGAACGCGATAAGTTATAGACAGCAAAATAATCTCCAACTTGTTCTGCGGTCCAGAATAGCTGAATAAATACTTTATCTATGTTGGCAATTAACTGCCACGAAAAAATTGCAATAGCCATATGAATAGCAAATGAAAAATAGTCCTTGAAAAATGAAAAAGATGGCTTGCCAACAGGATATGTTCTAAAAAGGTATAGAGAAAAGGCAAAATAGAATATCTCCCCCAATAGGTAGGTATATGCAAGAGCAAGAGGACCAAGCTTATAAAATGCAACAAAAATTGTTGCTATGACTCTTACAAATGTGAATAAAAAATATGGCAGTCGAGATTTTGCTATTTCCTTTCTTGCATTAAATGTTGCAATCATTGGTTGAGAAATTGTATAGAGAGCGAAATAAGCCAGCATAATGTAGACTGCTTTTTCATGAAATGGTGTTTCAAACCCCCTTCCAATAACATACTTCCATATTGCTATTGAAACAATTACAGCAAATGACATTAAGCCAGCAAGCATAATTTTTATTGTAGCAAATGTAGCAATGCAAGTTCCCAAATCCTTTCCTTCAGACACTCTTTTTACGTGTGCGAAATCAAATCCAAGGCTTCCAAAGATATAGAATATGGCAGTGAAGCCATATGCAAACCCTACAATACCATATTCCCATTTTTGCATATAAACTGCAACAAACTTCAACGCAATGTAAGCAAGAAATGCATTTGCAAGTTGAATTGTTATAATAAGCGCTGACTTGCGAGTAATCACAAGGAGTAATTGTCGTTTCATTTACATAGTATTTTATAAAAGACCAGTTATCTATTTATAATAAAAATGCAATTTTATTCCCATGTCTCTTATCAGAAGTCTCATTGTTGTCAGCAGGGCAGACCTACAAATTGGCACGCCAGCCACCGCCTTGCTGGGCATTTTCCTCGGCTATAGAATTCCTCCCGCTATGCCCTCGATACTCTATCTCATTTTATGCATCCTTCTTGTAACAATTGCAAGCCACATAAATTGTATGTATGATTTAGAAGTTGATAAAAGATATAAAAAGGAGTTGGCAGAAGCTGTCTTAACCATAGGCATAAGAAATTTTAAGCTATTAATATTTGCAGAATCGCTTATTGTTGGCATTCTCATTTTATGGTTTCTTTTGAATGATATACTCGTTGCCATACTCTCCATTATCGGCTTATTCTTAGCTTATTCATACTCTACCCCCCCATTACGCATAAAAGATAAGGGATGGCTGAATCCAATACCAACTTTTATTGGACTTTATTTTTTTCCAATACTCGCAGGATGGAGTATTGTAAGAAAAGATTTTCCTCCATATTTCATTGCTTTCCTAATTTCCTATACTTTAATGAACTCAGGCTTTCTGTTGATAAATATAGGAGAAGACTATGATGAAGATAGAAAATGTGGAATAAAAACATGGGCTCATATGCTGGGGCTTAAAAAAACTGCAAAATTATCATTTATATTTGCTCTATTTGGCATTGGTTGTATTGTAACCATAATCCAGCCATTTAATATAATCTCTTCCATTTTCATCCTACTTGCCTTCCTTGGATTAATCAACTCACTTAAAGACATATACGAAATTATAAAGGCTCATCCGAAAAGAATGGCATTCAAAAAATATGCAAAAAAAATTCCAATATGGTTTTTTACAACACGCTATCCCATGTTACTTGCAATTGTTGTGAAGATTATTTCATAATTTTATATCTGTATTTTATATCTGTTCCAAACAAAAATTATAGTGCAGGGGACGAGATTTGAACTCGCGAAGGCCTACGCCACAGGCCCCTCAAGCCTGCGCCTTTGACCGGGCTCGGCTACCCCTGCACATAAAAATAATAGAACATATATTAAAAGTTTAACCTTCAGAGCCAATATAAATTCTTTAAAGCCATTTCTATATGGCTTTGTCCATTGTTTAATATGAATTCTCCATGTCCAGGATATAGATTGTTGACTTGAAGGCTGGCAAGCTTTCTTACTGATTTCTTAAGCTCTTCTCTATTTCCTCCAAAAAAATCTGTCCTTCCTAATCCACCATATGCAAAAATGGTATCACCAGAAAAAAGGGACTTGCTTCCCTCATCATATAAACACATACTCCCTTTTGAGTGCCCAGGGGTATAGATTACTTTTAAAATCACATTCCCCAAATCAATGGTATCAGAATCGTCTAATTTTCTATCAATAGAAATTTTTGGCTGAACAGCATTGAAAAGGGAAGCGCTCCAATCTAATCCTTTTTCCAAGGTTTCTGAAGCATTTTTATGTGCCATCACCTTTGCATTGCTTATTTCCTTCAACGCTTTCACTCCCCCACAATGATCGAAATGCTCATGGGTTAGTATAATGTAATCTATGTTTTCTGTGCCTATCTCTTTTATTAAACTATCTGAATAAAATCCTGTTCCTGTGTCAATAATTGCTATTTTATCTGCTTTAATTAAATAAACATTTGATTCAAATGCAAATCCGAGGAATCGCTTTACTTCCACAATGGTAAAGTTTTTCTCCTTATTTATATTATCATCACCATGACAGACAAAATAAAGGATAAGATTGAAGATCTCAATGAAACAAGAGCAATGATAAAAGAAGATCTGGAAGACTTAGAAAAAAAGAAGGATAGGATATCGGAGAAAAGGTATTACAAACTAAAGCAAAAATATGAGAAGAAACTTGAGAAAATAAGGAGAAAGATAAAGAAATTGGAAGAAAAATTAAAGGAAAAGAAGTAGTTATTCTCTCAATTTTTTTATCGCCTTTTCATAATCTTTGCTCTTAAAAATATATGAGCCAGAGACTAGCACATTTGCTCCTGCTTTCCGTAGCATTGGAGCATTATTTTCGTTAACTCCTCCATCAACAGCTAAATATATATCGCTTCCAATCATTTTTTTTGCTTCCTCAACTTTTTTTATCATCTTCTCAATAAATTTTTGTCCTCCAAAACCTGGCTCGACCGTCATTATCAAGAGCAAATCTATTTCATCTACTATATTCTCAACTGCTCGCAATGATGTTGCGGGATTGACGGCGACGCCAGCCTTACAATGTTCCTTTATTCCTTCAATAACCCTATATAAGCTGTTGGTAGCTTCTACATGAACTGTGATTATATCCGCTCCAGCTCTTGCAAAACTTTTGTAATGTTTTTCTGGTTCATTAATCATCAAATGCACATCGAAAGGAATGTTTGCAACTTTTCTTATACTCTCTACAACGCAAGATCCAATAGTAATGTTAGGCACAAAATTTCCATCCATTACATCAATGTGAATCCAATCTGCTCCAGCTCTTTCAACTGCTTTAATTTCTCTTTCAAGACATGAAAAATCTGCAGAGAGAATTGAAGGCGAGATAATCATGACATTTTAAGCAAAGCGAGTATAAAAAAGTTTATTATGCAAAAAATATTATGCAAAAAGGAATCCCAAAATTTAATATATATCGTGATATTTATTATCATGGTTGGAAAATTGATAACTATGCTAATTGCATTTTCGTTATTTCTGCCAGTTGGAAATGTTATAAATTTTGATGCCGTAAAAGAGGAGAGGAAAGAATTAGCAATTTTGAATCTAGAAGAAAATTCGGTTGATACAGTCTTTTCCACAAATACTGGCTTTTCCATCTATACCAATTACAATGGCATAGAAAAGCGCACACCAGTTTTGCAATCAATTTTTAATGGTATAGATGTTGATAATAATCCAGAGACAGGAGAAAATGGGATAGATTTGAAAGTTAGAGTATTTGCTCTTCCTCTTATTCAGCAAACAGATATAGGATGGGTTTTAACCATTTCATTTGCTTTGAAAGTAATACGTCTTGGGGAGGAAATAAAGAATGGGGAGCTTGAAATATGCTTTGAAGGAAGTATTTCATATGGTGGGGTGCATACATTCAAGATAGGATATTATTCTGCAGAAAATGAAGAAATACCTAGAGAAATAAGGGAAGTTATAACAGTTGCGCCATATATATTTTATCCAAAAGCTCCAGAATTTTACATAAATGTTGAACCTGTTTTTGAAGGAAAAGATAAAAATATATCCATAATTTTAGAATATGAAAATCTTGGGAATCATAAAATTAGTATAGATTATTTCCCTGCCACATTTTCGATGATAAAAATAGTTCCAGATTTTTCATTAAATAAATTTAACTTTTCTATAGAAAAATATACTGAGGTAGAACAAACAATAAGGATAAGATATGAAGGGGTAATGAATGTAAGTATGACCATAGAAGATATTCCTCAAAAAATGGAGTTTTCAATAGGCTTTTCACAAGAAGAAAAACGCTTTGAATATATGGCTAGCGATGAATTTAATGCAAGTTTAATCATAGAAGCTTTCGACTTTTCATATGCAATGAAAATAGAATATTTGCCACGCCACCTTATATGCTCATTTGGCGATGAGGGCTATATTTATATCTACATAAATGAGAGGAAGACTACTTTCATAATTGCAGATGATATAGAAGAGCCATTCAACTATTTCATGATAACAAACTTGTCAGGAGAAGCAACAATTCAATGGAATATCCAAAGAGATGGTTACATAATCATAAATGGATTTAAAGGAATGGAAGTAGAAATTAAGGTTGAAGTAGGCAACATATATTTCAGAGCATACTCTATAGTAGAGGCTGAACATTTTGAAACAAACTGGAATCTTTCAATTCCGGGATATGTTTTTATTGACACAAATAATGAATCTCTATTCTTCTATTCTTTAAACTTTACTCTTGATGACCTTTTTGGTATATTAATTGAGGCACATTCTTTGAAAGCTGAAGATTTCAGGGTAAGCTGGCAGGCTTCTATACCTATCTTTACAAAAGAAGGCACAATTGATTTTGGTAGTTTGGAAAAATTTGCGATAATGCTCAATGGAATATGGTATGATGTGTTTGGTTAATTCATTGCCAAATTGTTAAGTGCAAGTTATAATGGTAATCTCTCCAACACCTATGAAAGTCAGTCCTCCAATTATTGGGAGAGGATAAATTCCCGTAAGAAGTTCTATTGCGTGCAAAATGAACGGTGTGCCTACGCCATAGAAATTCTTTATTTCTACTATAAAGGGTGATGTCGGTATATAGGGCTTGCCATCTATATAAATCACTGCTCTTGTATAATATTTTTTAAATATGAGGGTAATATTATTGCCTTTATATATTGGTGTGAACAATGGAAGAGCGGGATAAGATAGATAGAAATCATCTGGATATCCAGAGATGTATATCTTGGTTTTTTTCTCTGCAAAAACTGGATGAGCTATCTGAAATATAAAAACGACGCTCACTAAAATTGGAAGCAATTTTTTATAATTTTTCATATAAACAGTACTTCGGAAAGTAAATTTTTTCGGTTAATTTTTAAATGGTTGTTTAAATCCCATCCATCGGAGGGATGGGATGAATGAACAACTAAA
>VBQI01000026.1:0-791 GCA_008297865.1 Thermoplasmata archaeon | reverse complement strand
CTTGATACGATAGAGGAAAATGTGAAATTAATAAGGGGAAAGAATACAACATATCCTAATGCTTCTTTATTTACCTGTATGATTTGGGCTGGAATAAATAGAATTTCCATAGATGAAGCTACAGAACAACTTGAGGAATTGGGTTACAATGTTCCTTCCTCAGATAACGTGTTACATCACATTTCAAATCAACCATATGAATTGCTTGAACTTGGTTTTCAAAAAGTCATAGAATCTCTTATAGATAAAGCAAAATTTCTATTTGGAAAGAAAGTAGTAATAGCGATTGACTACAATTTGTTGGAATGGTATGGAAAAGAGTTGCCATACATAATAAAATCAAAACCAAGGAAAGGAACAGATAAATTTATTGCATTTGCTACAGTAGCAATAGTTGAAAATGGTAAAAGATTTACTCTGAGAGCTTTACCTGTTACTCCTTTTTCAGATAAAAAGGAGATTGTAAAAGAGTTGTTGGAATATGCGATGAAATTTATCAAAGTTAAAGTAGTTTTGATGGATAGAGCTTTCTATAGCGGAAAAATAATTGAGATGTTAAACAACTGGGTTCCATTCATTATTCCTGCAGTTAACAACAATAAGGTGAAAGAATACAGGGAAATTGCAAAGAGAAAGGGGGAGGTAGAATATGAAATGAGTAATGGAACAAAATATAGGATGGTTGTTTATGAAAAGGATGATAAAGTGTATCCATTTGCAACAAATACAGACTACACACCAGAAACAATTCATGAGTTATACAGGAAAAGATTCGGAATAGAGACGCAATA
>VBQI01000025.1 GCA_008297865.1 Thermoplasmata archaeon | reverse complement strand
TTGTATAATATGTTGTTAAGCTTGTAAAATCATCAATTCTTTTGATGATTTACTGGAGAAAGCAGCTTTTAGCAATTATTCAACACAGCATGTCACATCAAAAAATTAATAAATCAACAAAATCTTTTGTGTAATGACTAGAAGAAGATTTAGTATAGAAGAGAAAAGAATCATTGCTCGTTATCGAAACCAAATGGATCCTACCTCTCTACTTGAAGAAAGAGTTATTTGTCCAATATGTCGTAAAAGCATTCCTATAGAAATAATGGAAGTAGACCATATAAAACCGGTTTCGAAAGGCGGAGGAGATAATCCAGCTAATCTTAGACTTTTATGCCCGCGTTGTAACAAAAAAAAGCATGCAAAGTATAAAAGAAGATAGATATCTCTTGCCCTGAACCATATCTGCACGCATAATCAACGCATCTCTTGTTATCTCTTTCTTCTTGCCCAAACCACAGCAAGCATTAGCGACAAGGAAAGCGATCAACTCAAATCCTCGGATACCTTCTTCGTTTTTTAACTTCTATTATTATCGAAACTTCGTTGCTATAATCCTCTCCGTCATAACTGCGAGTATATAGTATGATTTCCATTTTCCAGTTTTTGGTGTGAATATATGTCCAATTCAACGTCCCCGTAGCATTTTGCCATTCTCCATCATCTATTCTTATCTCTACTTTCTGCAATGTCTCATTTCCATCCATATCCCATGCTTTTTCTTTTATAATATTGTTTCAACACCTCAAAAAATATTCATACGCCCTATCTTTTTGTTGATACTGGAAATGTTTGTTTAGATAAAAAATTGACTGGATGGATACAGGTTATAATCGGCTTTGGAAAGGCAGTAAGGAAGAAGGTAATTTAGATAGGCTTATATGTATTCCTTTATTTCTCTTTTATGAAAAATCTCGATGAAATTGCGAGCATTATAGAAAAGGAACTTAATGAGAAAGATGATTTGAGGGAAAAAACTTTGAAAAAATGCCGGGACATTATAAGGGAGAGCAGGAGGGGGATAAAAAAGATTCATACAGGAAACATTAAGGGAGCTAAGAAACATCTAAAAGAAGCAGAAAATATGCTTTCAGAAATAAAGGAGGCATTGCAAAATCATCCAGATATACTCACTGCGGGATATATGGAAAGTGCAATGCAAGAAGTGGCGGAGGCAGAAATATTTCTCGCAATTGTAGAAGATACTGATTTCCCATATCCAGAAGATATCAATGTTAGCTATACTTCATATTTACTTGGATTAGCTGATGCCGTAGGCGAGTTGAGGAGAAGGGGGGTCTATCTCCTGAAAGATGGGAACGTTGAAGAAGTTGAAAAAATACTTGACATGATGGAAGAAATATGTGATAAAGTGTTGGAGTTTGATTATCCATCTGGTTTACTTCCGTTAAAAAGGAAGCAGGACATTATTAAAAAAGTAGTGGAAAAAATGAGAGGAGAGGTAGCTTTGTTCAGAAAAAGCAAGGAATTGGAGAGCAAAATTGAGGCAATAATAAAGAAATTGCGTGAAAGAAAAGAAGAAAAGGAGGCAATGGATATAGATTCACTCCTCTGATTGCCATATTATTTTTCCACTTTTTATTACTGTGCTCACCATATTTCTACCAATTTCATATGCAATAAAAGAATGGGAAGGCGAATCCATAATCAACAAATCAGCCTTTTTACCTTCTTCTATACTCCCTACTAAATGGTCCATTTTAATTGCTTTTGCAGCATTAAGCGTTGCTGCTTTCAACGCTTCTATGGGCTTCATTTTCATTTTATAACATGCAAGCTGAACTATGAATTGCATGTTGGTAACGTAGCAATTCGGATTTAAATCTGTTGCAAGAGCAATCTTTAACCCTGCTTTCATCATTTTTCTTGCATTTGGATATGGAGTGTTTAAAACAAATGGAACAGCTGGAAGCAGAGTTGCAATCACGCCTGCTTTTGCCATCTTTTCCATGGACTTTTCATCTGTCATTAGCAAATGATCTGCAGACACAGCATAAATTTCTGCAGCAAGCTCACTACATCCTATGCACGAAAATTCGTCAGCATGAATTTTTGGTGTCATTCCATACTTTTTTCCTTCAACCAACACCCTCTCTGACTGTTTAACATTAAAATATCCTTCTTCGCAAAAAATATCGATAAATTTTGCAAGCTTTCTCCTAGCAATTTCTGGAATAATTTCACCGATTACCTCCTCAATATATTCATCTGCATTTTTTCCGGCAGGAATAGCATGAACTAAAAAAGTTGGAATGACGTCTATTTTATCAATTTTATTTATAACCTCCAGCATTTTCATTTCATTCTCCAAATCCAAGCCATATCCACTTTTCATTTCTGCAGTTGTAGTACCGTGTTTTATCATTTCTTTGACCCTCTTCATTGTTTCTCGTAAAAGTCTTTCCTTACTTGCTTTCTTAGTTTGCTCTACTGTATAACCTATGCCCCCACCTCTTTCTGCAATTTCTTTATAACTTATTCCATCTATTTTCCATTCAAGTTCAAAATCTCTATAGCCAGAGAAAATAGCATGGGTATGACAATCTACAAAGCCGGGCATGATAAATTTTCCTTTAGCATCAATTATTTCATCTGTTTCTTCTTCCTTTCCGATGCTTTTTATTATTCCGTCTTCAACATAAATACATGTATTTCTGATTATTCTTCTGCCATCAAACAACTCACCTATATTTTTGATTAGCAAACTCATAAGCATATATATTGTAAAGTTAAATAGTGTTATGCATTTACAAAATTAATGATGAAGGATGGGAGCATTGTATTCCCAGGAGAGAAAGTTGCAACAGCTGAAGAAGTTATGGCAGGAGAAGGCACATATGAAGAGGATGGAATAATAAGGGCAAGTGTCATTGGAAAATTAAAAATTGATAGAAAAGCTTTAAAGGCAATTGTACAGCCACTTACTAGCATGCCTCTCCTCTTAAAGAAAGGCGACACAGTAATATGTGAAGTGAAACAAATTGGAGATGCAATGGTAATAGTACGAATCTTACATGTTGCTGGAATAAAAAGACAAATAGCTGGAGAAAAAGATGGTGCCATTCATATTTCAAATGTCAGCCAAGAATTTGTAGAAGATTTAAGTAAAAAATTTAGAATTGGGGACATAGTGAGGGCAAAAATTATAAAAGCTGAGCCTGCCATCCAGCTTTCTACCAAAGGGAGGGAATTTGGAGTGATAAAAGCATTCTGCACAAATTGTAGAAATGCTCTTATAAGAAAAACTAATACCCTTGAATGTCCCGTGTGTGGAAGGAAAGAAGAAAGGAAGGTTACTGACGACTATGGTATGGGTGAATTAGATAAGGTGATCAAAAATGGAGATAAAAATAAAAAAGGAGAGTGAAAGAGAACTGGAATTTGAAGTTATTGACGAAAAAACTATTTTAAATCCGTTGAAGCAGAAATTGCTTGAATACGAGGAAGTTGAATATGCAGAGTGGAGAGTAGAGCATCCACTTATTTCAAATCCCGAATTCTATGTAAGAGTTAGTAAAGGAAATGTAAAAAAGGTTGTAAAAAAAGCCATAAAAGAACTTAAGAAAAGCATAAAAGAATTGCAGAGTCAACTGGAGGAAAAAGAGTAATGGAAGAAGCAATTGGCATAGAAGTATTTCTAACAAGCTCGGAAGGAATAAAAGGAAAAATAAAAAACTACCCAGAAGATTTTATCGTTGAAGAAGTTCCGGTTTATCCTTTGCCATCAAATGGAAAATATGTAATTGCAGAGGTAATATCAAGAAATTGGGAGACAAACAGGCTCATTGAAAAACTTGCCTCATGTCTGCATATATCATCAAATTCAATTGGTTATGCGGGAATAAAGGATAGGAGAGCAATAACCTCACAGTTAATGTCTTTTCCTGTAGAAATAGAAGATTTGAAAAAGGTAAGCCTGCCAGATGTTAAAATAAACATTTTATATAAGTCATCGAAGGCAATACATCGGGGAAAGTTAATCGGCAATCACTTCCATATTGTAATCAGAAATGTTGAAGGGAAAAAAGAGGATGTTGAAAAAGTAATAAAGGAAATTGAAGAGATTGGCGGTTTTCCAAATTTTTTTGGTGTTCAGAGATTTGGCATAGCACGTCCGATAACCCATATTGTAGGAAAGCACATTATAAAGAATGATTTTGAGAAAGCTGTAATGACATATATTGCTCATCCATCAGAAGGAGAAGATGAAGAAAGTTATAATGCAAGAAAATTTTTACATGAAACAAATGATTTTGAGAAAGCATTGGAAATTTATCCAAAGAAACTTGTCTTCGAAAGAAGGATAATAAGACATTTGGCGAAAAAGCCAGGTGATTGGAAGGGAGCGCTTCTTTCATTGCCAAAAAATTTGGTGAAAATCTTCGTTCATGCCTATCAGTCATATCTTTTTAACAGAATTCTTTCATGTAGAATAAAAAGAGGTTTACCAATAAATGAAGCTATCGAAGGAGATATTATTATTCCATGGGGGAAGGAAATGATCATTCAAAGTTATGATGGTATTTTGGTGAATAAAAAAAATATTGATAAAATAAATGAGCAAATTAAAAAGCGGAAGTGTTTTCCATCGGGAGCAATAATTGGCTATGAAGGAATGCTTGCTGATGGAAAAATGGGAGAAATAGAAAGAGAAGTAATGGCAAAGGAGGATATAAAGCGAGAAGAATTTAAAATCCCCCATCTGCCTTTTCTTTCTTGTAAGGGGATGAGAAGAATAATCATTGTACCCATTAGAAATATAAAATGGGAAATGAAGGGGAAAGATGTTTTCCTTAGTTTCTTTTTGCCGAAAGGATGCTACGCCACTTCCCTGCTCCGCGAAATTATGAAAGCAGATATATACAGCTATTGATTTCCATCATGCACGTGTTTGATAATCATATGCATTTAAAAGAAGACGGAAGATATATTGATGCAGTTGCTGAATTTAAGAAATATGGAGGAACATGCTTAAATTTTTGTCCTTATACCGACGTTAAAAGTATAATTGAAGAAAAGAGTTATATAAAATGCTATGAAAAAGGTATAAAGATTGCAAAAAATGCTATGGAAAAAACAGGGGTGAAAATTTTTCTCACAGTTGGTCCATATCCTGTAGATTATCTAAAGCTTCGCGAATCCATAGGCAGACAGCAAGCTATTGAGCTGATGAAGAGGGGAATGGAAGAAGCAAAAGAATTTTGTATCGATGGCAAAGCAATTGCGATGGGCGAGATTGGACGACCGCATTTTAAAGTGGATGAGCAAGCATGGAAAGATAGCAACGATATACTTCTATATGGAATGGAACTTGCCAAAGAAGCAGATGTACCCGTAATTATACACATGGAAAAAGCAACTCCGTCAAACATGAAAGAAATTGCAGAAATGGCCCAGAGAGTGGGGTTGAATAAGGATAAGGTGATAAAACACTATGCTCCACCGTTAATAAAAAAGGAGGAAAATGCTGGAATTTTTCCTTCTGTAATTGCATCAGAAAAGAACATTGAAGAAGCTCTGAAAAAGGGCACTCGCTTTATGTTGGAAACCGACTATTTAGATGATACTAGTCGTCCAGGGGCGGTGTTAGCTTTGAAAACAATTCCCAAAAAAATAAGGAAGCTCATTTCAGAAGGGAAAATGAGTGAAGAAGAAGCTTTCATTATTAACAAAGAAAATCCTGAAAAAATGTATGGAATTGAATTAGACTAAAAGAGAGTACTCTGAAATAACCAACTCTTTTCCGCATTTTGGACAGATATAATACACTCTACCATTAAAGCGATGATGATTCATTACCGCTCCACATTCAGGGCATCTCTTTGTCATGCTATCATTTTGCTAACTTTTTGCTAATATAGATATGTTTTCGATATTTAAATCTTTCGTCAAAATTTAAAAAAGCTCTACTATTACAACCGATGAGACTTTCATATGACCAATATTTTATGGAAATCGCAAAAGTAGTTTCTAAACGCTCTACTTGTCTCCGTAGACAAGTGGGAGCGGTGATTGTCAAAGATAAGCATATTTTATCAACAGGCTATAATGGTGCTCCAAAAGGCTTCAAGCATTGCAGTGAAGTAGGATGCATAAGAGAAAAGCTTAATGTCCCAAGAGGAGAAAGACATGAGTTGTGTAGAGGATTGCATGCAGAGCAAAATGCAATTATACAGGCAGCAGTATTTGGGGTTGCAATTAAGGATGCAGTAATTTACACCACTCATTTTCCGTGCAGTGTATGCGCAAAAATGCTTGTAAATGCAGGTATAAAAGAACTTATATACCTGCAAGATTATCCAGATGAGTTAGCTGAGGAAATACTAAGAGAAAGTAATATAAAGGTGAGAAAATTAAAGACCTGATGGAAATTAAGAAGAAAACAATATTGTTTATACGCGATATACTCATCTCAATTGCTGTAGTTGGAGTTATACTTGCTTCTTTATGGGCATATACGGGACAATTTCCTAATTCTCCAATGGTTGTTGTTACTTCGGAGTCAATGATGCATGAAAATGCCCCCTTTGGAAAAATTGGCACAATTGATCCTGGAGATTTAGTTTTAGTTAAAAGTATTAACGGAAAAGATGATGTTGAAACACGCGGTCCGAAAGATAACCCAACTGCAAAACATCGCACATATGGCGATTATGGAGATGTAATAATATATATACCAGATAAAAACAAAGATGGAAAAAGAGATAGAAATGCAACTCCAATAATTCACAGGGCAATCTGCTGGGTTGAAAAGAATGAGGACGGAACATACACCATAAAAGAATATGGAATTCAGAATGCTACATCAATTACTATAGATGAACTCGGATTGCACAATTATAAGCCACCGCACAGTGGTTTCATTACAAAAGGAGATAATAATAATGAATGCGACCAATGTGGGCTTTCTACCCCCGTAAAGCCTTCATGGATTATAGGAAAGGCAAGAGGGGAAATTCCATGGTTTGGACTCATTAAATTGATGATATTTGGAAATGATGGGGGATATGACGGTCCAGATAGTGTAAGAATTGGCAGGGCAGTTGCTCCAAAAGATGAGTGGATATGCTTGGGACTTTCCCTTTTTGTAATAATTGTTATTCCAACAGCCTGGGACATATATAATTTTTACAAAAGAAGAAAATCAGAGGAGTTTAGATTGTAAATTTGGTTTGTAGTTTCTTAGATTCGGCATCGCCTCATTTTTTTCAAGCGTCTCTTTTATCTTTGTGGGGGCAAAGACTTCTATTTGCCTTGTTCTTCCATATCTTCCCTTTGAAATAACTCTGGCTGTAATAATGCCAAGCATATCAAGTTCTGAAATTAAATCTGCCACTCTTCTCTGAGTTAAAATATTAACTCCCGCAAGCCTGCATAAATCTTTATAAATTTGATATAAATCTCCAGTTGTTAAATCATCATATAATTCATTTCCTACAATTGCAGACATTAAAACAAGTTTTGACTGAACAGGCAATGTGCGGACAATTTCAGTAACTCTATCAAGCTCAATTTTATTTTCTGCCATTCTAACATGCTTTTCTGTAAGCTTTGATTCACCATTCCTTTCTGCAATTTCTGCTGCAACACGGAGTAAATCAAGGGCTCTTCTTGCATCTCCATGCTCCTGGGCGGCTATAGCGGCGCACAATGGAATGACGTTTTCCTCTAAAGCATTTTCTCTAAATGCTATTTTTGCCCTCTCTCCCAAAATATCGCAAAGTTCATCTGCACTATATGGAGGAAAAACAATATTTTCTTCTCCGAGAGAGGATTTTACTCTTGGGTCCAAAAATTCTGTAAATTTCAAATCATTTGATATACCGATAATGGAAGTGCGTGCCCTCTGCAAATCATAGTTAAGGCGGGAGAGATTATAAAGAACTTCATCGCCTTTAAGCTTGTCCACTTCATCCAAAACAATTATAGTTACGCCTCCTCTTTTTTCTATTGAGTTCACAAGCCTACTATATACTTCATCTGTTGGCCACCCTGTAAATGGAATTCTTTCTTCCCATGCTCTTATAAAATGATTTGCAACATTTTGAAGCACTCTATATTGTGTATCCACAATTTCGCAATTAATATAAACAAAATTTGTAACAACATTCAGTTCTTTTCCTTTTTTCATTAACTGCTTTCCAATAAACTTTGCCACAGCAGTTTTTCCAGTGCCAGTTTTTCCATAAATGAAAACATTTGATGGCGTCTCCCCCTTCAAGGCGGGCACAAGTATTTTTGCAAGTTCTTCTATCTGCTTCTCTCTATGAGGTAAAATATCTGGAACGTAAGAAGGTCGCAACACTTCCTTGTTTTTCAATATGCTTTGAGATGATTCGAGCAGATTATGAAATATGTCTTTCATTTGTTCCTCCCCAAAAAGTATAATACAAATACAACGCCAATACATAAAGCTTATGAGCGATTTGTAAAATATATTCAATTATGGGGATATAAAAAATTAACTGATACAGATAAATTTTTTAAAGAGACAGCGCATTTCATCCCTATGATAACGGGAAATGAGAGTAAACCAGTGATTAAAAATTTTTTAGGAGAGAAAGCAAAGAAGATAATGGAAAAGGATGAAAAATATATTGCCACTACAACAAAAGCTTCGCCTGCAGTTGTGAAAGAAGCAAAGGGAATTGTCTTTGAAGATGTTGATGGAAACATATTCTTTGATTTTACATCTGGTGTAGGAGTTGTTAACGTTGGTCATAGTCATCCGAAAGTTGTGGAAGCAATAAAAAAGCAGGCTGAAAAATTCCTACATTTTGCTGGCACCGATTTTTATTACGCCCTGCAGGCTGAGTTGGCAGAGAAGCTTTGTGAGATTACACCCGGGGACTTTGATAAAAAAGTTTATTTTGGAAATAGTGGAGCAGAAGCTGTGGAGGCAGCAATAAAGATGTCTAGATGGAGCACTGGAAGAAAATTTTTCATTTCTTTCATTGGGGCATTTCATGGAAGAACGATGGGTGCCTTGGCTCTTACTGCAAGCAAAAAAGTGCATAAGCAGAAATTTTTCCCATGGATGCCCGGCGTTGTTCATATTCCATATCCAAATCCTTATCGTAACCCTTTTGGGATAGATGGTTATGAAGAGCCAGATGAGTTAACGAAAGCAGTCATAAATTATATTGAGTATGCATTCCGCCATTTTCTGTCGAGTGATGAGGTTGCAGCAATATTTGTTGAACCGATACAGGGAGAAGGAGGCTACATTGTTCCTCCAAGCAACTTTTTCAAAGAACTTAAAAAGCTTGCAGATGAACATGATATAATGATTGTAGATGATGAAATTCAGGCCGGGTTTGGGAGAACTGGAAAAATGTGGGCAATCGAGCATTTTGGAATAGTGCCTTCTGTTATAACTACAGCAAAGGCTCTTGCCTGCGGAATTCCTTTATCAGCCTGCATATATCCTGCAGGCAATGATTTCAAGGTGAAAGGTGCTCATTCGACAACTTTTGGAGGAAATCCACTGGCGTGTGCGGCATCCCTTGCTGTAATAGAGATTCTGCAGAATGAACTCATAAAAAATGCTGAGAAACAGGGAAAGATAATGGGCAGAAGGCTAAAAGAAATGGAAGAAAAATATAAGATTATTGGCGATGCCCGTGGAATTGGGCTGATGCGGGCAACGGAGATAGTCAAAGATAAGAAAACAAAGGAGATGTTCAAAAAGGCAAGAGATGAAATTATAAATAGAGCTTTGAAGAAGGGGCTTCTTTTGCTTGGATGCGGAGAGTCTGCAATAAGATATATTCCTCCTTTATGTATAAATGAGGAACAACTTAATAATGCTATGGATTTATTAGAAGAAGCAATAAAAGAAGTGGAAAAAGATATGGCATAGCTACAAAAGGATCGGTATCCCTTCCTTTATTTCATATTCTTTCTTGCATTTCTTGCATGTTAGTTTGCCCTCTATTATTTCATCTTCTTTCTCTTTATGAACATCAACTTCAAATTCTCCATGGCAGTAAGGACAGCAAAGCAGACTCAAATATTCTTTTTTCACATTTTTAAATATGAATTGTATATTTTAAATTATGCGCATCGCTATAAAAATAGGCTATGATGGAACAAAGTTTTATGGGTTTGCAAGACAGCCAAACAGGCGGACAGTAGAAGGTGAAATAATAAGAAGATTGAGGAAAGCGAAGATTATAGGAGAAGATGCAAACTTTCAGTATGCTGCAAGAACAGATAGAGGAGTAAGTGCATTTGAAAATGTTATCGCTTTTAACTGCAAAGGAGATGCAGTTAATGTATTAAAAAATATGGATGATATATGGCTAACTGGCTATGCCATTGTAGACAAAAATTTTAATCCTCGTTATTGCAAAAAGAAAATTTATAGATACTATCTCTACAACAAAGGATACGACATTTCCAGAATGAAAAAAGCTGTTAAGCTCTTTGAAGGTAAACATGATTTTTCATATTTCGCAAAAAGGGATGGAAGAAATCCAGTGATGAAAATAGATAGAGTAAGCGTGAAGGGAAGGAAAATAATAAAATTTGATTTTGAGGGAAAATATTTTTTGTGGAATCAGATAAGAAGGATTATGGGAGCGATTATTAAAGCTGGAAAGGGCGCAGATATTGAAAAAATAAAGGAAGTCCTTGAGAAGAAGAAAAGGATAAATTTTGGACTTGCTCCAGCAGAAAATCTTGTTTTGCTACACATAGAATATAATTTTTCTTTTACACCGATAATTCCTGAAAAATTAATGATAAAAAAAGAAATTTTCAAAGATGCTTCTACAATAATCTTATAAATCAATTTTTATTTTCCCTCATGCTTAATGCAGTGGGAAGAGAAATTCCAGAAGAAATTGGAGGAAGGAAATTAAAACCATACAATGGTCCTTTTTCGTTTAAGCCAAAAGGAAGGTTGCACCCTCCACCATTGAAAGCAGTTTTTCCAGACGAGAGCAAACTTTTGCCATCAATAAAGGATGCAATAAAAAAAGTTGGGCTTGAAGACGGGATGACCATCTCCTTCCATCATCATTTGAGAAATGGGGATGCTGTCGTTAATATGGTAATGGAAGAGATTGCAAAGATGGGTATAAAGGATATTAAGCTTGCTCCAACAGCCTTATTTCCAGTTCATGAACCATTAATAGAGCATATAAAAAATGGTGTCATCACCTCCATAGAGGGTAGCTTAAACGGTCCCATTGGCGAATATGTTTCCAAACACGGCTTAAAAGAGCCAGTAGTGCTAAGAAGTCACGGAGGAAGGGCTAGAGCAGTGAGAAGAGGAGATTTGCATATAGATGTTGCCTTTATCGCTGCCCCCATAGCTGATGAATATGGAAACTGCAATGGAATGCTAGGCAAATCAGCTTTTGGGGCAATGGGCTTTGCATATGCAGACGCAATGCATGCAGATAATGTCGTCATCATAACAGATAATCTACAACCATATCCCGTCACGCCCATTTCTATCCCCCAAATTTATGTTGATTACGTTGTTGAAGTTGAAAGCATTGGTGATCCTTCTGGCATTCAAACTGGAACAATGCGCATAACAAGAAGTCCAGCTCGCCTTAACATAGCAAAAAATGTTGTCAAATTTTTGGCTAAAGCAGGAGTAATAAAAGATGGCTTCTCCTTCCAGGCAGGAGCAGGAGGAATAAGCCTTGCAGTAACAAAATTCTTGCATGAATATATGAAAGAAAATGGAATTGTAGGCGACTTTGTTATGGGTGGGATAACTGGCTTTGTTGTTGATATGCTTCATGATGGAACAATCAGAAAAATTCTGGATGCTCAAACTTTCGACTTAAAAGCTGTAGAATCTATGAGCCAAGATGAAGAACATGTTGAAGTAAGCCATATGATGTTTGGCGACCCTCATACTTGCGGTTGTGTTGTCAATCGCCAACATGCCTGCTTTCTAGGAGCTACAGAAGTTGATTTAGATTTCAATGTTAATGTTAACACTCATTCTGATGGCCTGCTTCTGCATGGCATAGGCGGGCATCAGGATGCCGCTGCAGGAAGCGATGTTACAGTTATAACCATTCCTCTTTTAAGGGGGCGTTTGCCTGTGATAAGAAAGGAAGTCACTACTGTTTCAACTCCTCACCATACTGTAGATGTTGTTGTCACAGACAGAGGCATAGCTGTTAACCCAGAGAGAGAGGATTTGATTGAAGCTGTCAAGGGAAAGATAGAAATTATGGATATAGAAGAGCTTTATAAAAAAGCTATAAGCTTGGCAGGTGAGCCTAAGGAACCACGCTTTAAAGATGATATTGTTGCCTTAATTGAGTATAGAGATGGAACAATTTTGGATGTTGTAAGAGGTGTAGCATGACGTTGGCGGAGAAAATTTTATCTGAAAAAAGCGGAAGCAAGGTGGAGGCAGGAGATATTATTGAGGCAAGCGTTGATAAAGCGATGAGTCATGATAATGCTGCTTTGGTTATAAAAAATTTTGAGAAAATAGCAGAAAAGCCATGGGATGCAAGCAAAATAGTCATCATTCTTGATCATCGTGTTCCTGCCAATACAATAAAAACTGCGGAGGCTCATAGAAAAATAAGAGAATTTGTTTCAAAGCATGGAATAAACTTCTATGACATAAACTATGGAATATGCCATCAAGTGATGATTGAGGAAGGGCATGTAAAAGAAGGAATGCTTATTGTTGGCACAGATAGCCATACAACGAGCTATGGCGCATTGGGAGCTTTCTCTACAGGAATAGGGGCAACAGAAATGGCAGCTGTATGGACAACTGGCAAAATATGGCTTAAAGTGCCAGAAACTTTCAAAATAACAATAACAGGAAAGCTTCCTCCAATGGTTTTCTCCAAGGATATTATTCTACATATCATTGGTAAACTCAAAGCAGATGGAGCCAACTATAAGGCATGTGAGTTTTATGGCATTGTTGAAAATATGCCTTTGGCTGATAAAATAACGATGGCAAACATGTCAATGGAAATGGGAGCAAAGGCTGCTTTATTTGGAGGAGATGGAGAAGGAGTATATGAAAAGGAGTTTGAATTTGATGTCAGCGAACTAAGCCCTCAAATAGCATGTCCTCATAGCGTTGACAATGTAAAAAGCGTTGAAGACGTTGAAGGAAAAGAGATAAATCAAGCTGTACTTGGCTCATGCACAAATGGGAGAATAGAAGATTTGCGTATAGCTGCCAGCATATTGAAGGGAAGAAAGGTTGCAAAAAATGTAAGAATGCTCATATTTCCTGCTTCAATGAAAATATATCGCCAAGCTCTGGAAGAAGGGCTGATAAAAATTTTTGCAGAGGCAGGAGCAATTATTATGAATCCTGGTTGTGGATGTTGTCTAGGAGCACATGAAGGAATTTTAGCAAGTGGTGAGGTAGCAATAGCTTCCACCAACAGAAATTTCAAAGGAAGAATGGGCTCGAAGGAGGCCGAGGTTTACCTTGCTTCTCCTGCAACCGTTGCAGCAAGTGCCATAGAAGGAAAAATAGCTGATCCAAGGAAATATAATTGGGTCAGGTGTGGGGAGTAATCCCCCTTCTGTTTCGGCGGCATTCGTCTAAGCGTCCTACCTCCAGGCAGTCCTGGGCAACTGATCCTGGTGTTTGGACTTGCTCCAGGGCTGGGGCCGTTTCACCAAATCCTGAAGCAACGTCATCCTCATGGAATCATCCTCGCTTCAGGCTGTGGCGTTTCTGCGCCCCATGGCAGGGCTCTCGCCCTGGCTTTTACGCCCCTGGCCCAGGAACGAGGGGGGTATTTCCTCAGCTCTTACGAGCCGTCAGCCGCCCTCCCACTCCTGACCCAATATTTTATATGCACTGCTTATAAATGTTTTCGTGTTTACGACTATGGAAGAACTTAAAAAGATAGCTGCACATGAAGCGGTGAAAGAAATAAAAGATGGAATGATCGTTGGCTTGGGCACCGGCTCGACTGCCAAATATGCTATTATAAAGCTTGGAGAAATGGTGAAGGAAGGCATAGAAATAGTTGGCATAGCGACTTCATTGCGGAGCGAGAAGTTAGCAAAGGAAGTAGGTATAAAAGTGGCTGATATTAATGAATATGAGGAAATAGATATAACAATTGACGGTGCGGATCAGGTTGATACTAAAAAGAATTTAATTAAAGGAGGCGGTGGAGCATTGCTTCGTGAGAAAATTGTTGCAAGTTGTAGCAAAAAGGAGATTATAGTCGTTGATGAAAGTAAACTCGTTGAAAATTTCTCTTTCCCTCTACCAGTAGAAGTAGTAAAATTTGGATGGCGGCATACTGCAGATAAGCTGAGCAAACTAAATTTTGAGCCGAAACTGCGGGAAAATTTTGTTACAGATAATGGAAACATCATCCTCGATTGCTCATATGATAGGCTTTCTCCAAATTTTTCAGAAATGGAAAAAGAGATAAATGCAATTGCAGGGGTTGTGGAAAACGGTTTATTCATTGGTCTAGCTGATGAAATAATTGTTGGAACAAAAGAGGGGGTTAAGAGAATACTATAGTTAAGAGAATAACAAGATGGTCAAAATTCCGCCAGGAGCTATTTCAGTAGCATGCTTCACTCCAGCAAATGAAATACCAAGCCAGTAAGCAATTTTGGATCAAACCATGTTGATTTCGGGGGCATATTTCTTCCTGCATCCGCAACTGCTTCGAGTTCCTCAATGCTTGTTGCATGGAGATAGAAGACGGCAGCATTTCCCTTTTCATCGACTAATTTTTCATATTCCTCCCTTGAAACGTTTCCTCCAACAAAGAAAATGTTAGGGTCTTTTCTTACATCTTTTATTCCAAGAATTGGTTCAAGGATTTTGTCCTGCAATATACTTACATCTAAGGATTTAACAATATCTTTTGGCACTTCTTTTGGCACGAGTCTCCACCATGCATTTCGCCAATACATCTGAATTTCATGCTTTTTTGGCTCTTCAACACTGTCCATTTTTTCTACTTCAAATTCTTTCTCAATTTCTTCAATGAAATTCTCGTTATCTATTTTCCTTATAATTCTGTTATAAGGAAGAATCCTGACTTCATCGTCATTTGCTGAAAAAATCATTACATAGCTCGCCTCTTCTTCACCACTCTTTTTCATGTAATGCCAAGCAGAGGCGATACGGTGATGGCCGTCGGCAATGTAAAGTGATAATGGTAAAAATAATTCTTTTATTTCATCAATTTCATCTTTTATCTTCCACATTTTATGGAAACAGCCATACTTTTTAAAGGAGTAAATGGCATCTCTCTCCATAATTTCATCCATTATCTTTTTCACTTCATCATTTTTCTTAAAGATAGTCCATACCAAGCCAGTTTGTGTTTTTAATGCTTCAATATGTTTTATTCTATCCTGTAAAGGCTTTTCTCTCGTCTCCTCATGTTTCTTTATTAGTCCTTTCTCATAGTCACGCAATGAAGCACAAAATATGAAGCCACGATGGCTGAATTCTTCGTTTCCTTCCTGATAAAGGTACATTGATGGCTCATCTTTGATCATTTTCTTTCTCAATCTTTCAAATGCTTTTTTAGCATTCTCATATTTGGCTTCTCCTTCTCCTTCAGGCAAAATGATGTGAATCACACTATTTGGATTTTTTCTAAGTTCATTTGCTTCTTCCTCACTAATTACATCATATGGCTTTGTGCAAAATTCCTCTGGATTCAATGGCCTTAATCCTTCAAATTCTTTTACTTTTACCATAAGCCTGCATATGAATTCAGTTTAAAAATTATTTGAAAGGGCTCATAGCGGGCTCGAGGGGATTTTCGAGCAACTTGCCCAGCAAGTTGCAGTTCGAACCCCTGACCAACAGGTTAAGAGCCTGCCGCTCTACCTAGCTGAGCTACGAGCCCTGAGGAAAATATTATTCTTCATATAAAAATTTGTTGATGTATTGCACAGATTTCGCAAGTAACAGGTTAAAGCTATAAAATTTCTGTAAAATTGCTTTCATTCATTACAAAAATAGTGGAAAATAGAAAGCAAT
>VBQI01000024.1 GCA_008297865.1 Thermoplasmata archaeon | reverse complement strand
GAACAAATAGTTTCAATGGAACTAAGCTATGTTTTAAGTACATCACAATCAATACCGTCATCGATAATTGTAGAATATGCTTATTTGCTTTCTTTATCGTAGGTGATATAGCAAGCTCCTTTCTTCCATGTAAAAAAACTGTGCCACTCTCTGATTCAATTGTGGGGGAACCATTAGCAGAAACAATTGGAATGAAAAATGGCAAAATAGCTAGGATAGAGAAAGAGCCATCTATTATACTTGGCATGTTAAAGAGAAAGGAAAAAGTTGGTGAAGTAATCGTTTCCCCCCATTACTTAGGTTTATCGAAAGAAGATATAGAAAAGCTGAAGAAATATTGCAAAGAGGTTAAAATTTTTATAACTTACCCCATGGCGCCCCTCATTTTAGTTTCTTTACTAATTTCTATTGCATTAGAAATGGTTGGCTTTGGTATTGGTAACGTGCCATAATCCAATATACCCGCACGAAATGCACTCATATGCATCTGATTCTTTAATCCATTCTGGAATTTTTATAAAAGGAATAGATGGTATTTCTGCCCCCGAAGCAATCTTTTTCATCTCGCTTTTACAAATTGGGCAGATTTTTTCCATAAGAGTAATGTATGATTTTTACATAAATATTGTGGAGTTTGGTGAAATTGTAAAAATATGCAAAGCCCTTGAAGCATGTAGTGGAAGAAAAGATAAGAAAAGCATATTGAAAAAATTCATCCTTTCTCTTAAAGAAAATGAAACGGAGGCTGGAATAAATTTTTTAATTGGTAACATCCCGAAAATAAATATTGGATGGGGAATTTTGAGGAGAAAGAAAATGCAATCTCCACTTTCTCCGATATCAAAAGAAATATCAACGCTATATAATCGCCTTCTCGAAGCAGGGGAAATAAAAGGAGAAGATGCGAGGAGGAAAAGAGAGGCCATAATTTTCTCAATTATAAATCAGCTTAATAAAGAAGAAAGAGATTGTTTCATTCGCTCTATTATGGGGGAGATGAGACATGGTGTAAGCGATGGTTTAATTCTGGAAACTATTTCAGAGATATGGGGGATTGAAAAAGATAAAATAGAGAAAGCGTATATGCTTGCTCCACTATCAAAGATTGTTATTTCTGCAAAGAAAAATAAAAGGAAAAATAAGTTAGAAGATATAAAAATTAGGCTTTACGATCCAATAAAGCCAATGATGGCAGAATCCGCTACAATAAAGGAAATTGCTGGAAAAAGGCATGCTTTGGAATATAAATTTGATGGAATAAGAGTTCAAATCCATGTGGGCAAAGAAATAAAAATTTTCTCAAGAAATTTAAGAGAAATTACCCACTATCTTCCAGAAATAGTCGGAGAGGCAAAAGAAATTGAGAAAAATGTAATTTTGGATGGAGAAATTATTGCATTTTCTTTGCATCCCTTGCCTTTTCAAGAACTTATGAAAAAATTTAGAGTTAGGAATAGAATAGATATTCGGACAAAGCTCTTTGTTTTTGATATTTTGTATAGGAAAAACAAATCACTCTTAGATTTAGAATATAGGGAAAGATGGAAATTACTGAAAGATGTTGCACCACAATATATTCCTCCTCATATAGAAGCAGTTAATGAAAGAGAGATAAAAGAATTTTTCCAAAAAGCAATAAAAGACGGGCATGAGGGAATAGTGGCAAAAGACCTAAAAAGCAAATACCGCCTTCATGGAGGATGGTATAAGATAAAAAAATCCTATAGCTTGGACATGACTATAATTGCTGCTGAGTGGGGACATGGACGCAGGCATCGCTGGCTCAGTGATTATTGGCTTGCGGTAAAAGGCATGAAAGGATTTCATATGGTTGGGAAGACTTTTAAGGGGCTTACAGATAAAGAGTTTGAAGAAATGACAGAAGAGTTGTTAAAATGGAAAATAAAGGAGGAGGGAAGAGTTGTTTTTGTAAAACCTTCTATAGTTGTGGAAGTAGAATTTAATGATATTCAGAAAAGCAAGAAATATGGCTATGCTTTGAGATTCGCACGTATAAGTAGAATTAGGTGGGATAAAGAAGTGGATGAGATAAACACTATTGAAGATGTTGCTAGAGTATATGAAATTTTAAGGAGACGTTAGCGAAACAATTATAGAGGACAAAAATATATCTTGTCATGGAAAGAAAAAAAATGGCTGTGCTTCTGGCAATTGCATTAATTATTCCTCTCCTTACAGGATGTGTAGAAAGATTTGAGGAAGTGGAAGGATTTAGCACAGAGATAGTAGATAAGATACATTCAGAAAGAAATGAAGGAGCAATTCCCATTGTTGTGAGTGATTCAAATCCATTTTATGCATTAATAGCAACGCCGATATCGCTATATTATGACGAAGATGGCATGCACGTTGAAGCTCTTTTGGTGGAAAATATTACCAATCCATCAAAGCCAGTATTAAGATTCAAACAATTTTATCCCGCGTCATATATTGAAGTAAGAGATGGCTCACCTGAAAATGTATCCATTGAAATAAATAAGATATGGAAGAAAAGTAATGCTGCATTGCTTATAGAAGATAGTAGAAGGGGATATGAGCTTGGTGTAGTTGCTACACCAATAGCAAGCTATCTGAATATCCCTATTTTTGTGACAAATGATACAAATAATATAAGAAGCATACTAAAAAAACTTGGAGTAAAATATACATTTATATGTGGTGATTTGAAAGGATATGAAATTACATGGAAATTCAGAAATGATGATGAAATAACAGATTTTCTTATCGAGCTTATCAAGAAAAAATTTGATGATGTGAAGTATATAACGATAACAAATCCAATGGATGCTTTTATGCCAGAAGTTTTAAATGAAACTACATTTCATTTTGAAGGAACAGTCGATTCTGTTGCAATTTTGCCATCGACCATTCTCTCGACACTAAAAGGCTTTTTGTCTCCTGGCCATCATAATTTTACCATTCCAGAAGGTTATAAATATGCTCTTATCAAAATAGATTTAGTAAATTTGAATTCTCAAGATGTAGAAGATTTAGGAGATTATCTCACTCTTTTTGGTGGCCCAAGAATAGAAGACTTGCCACCTGAACAACAGCAATATGAGCTAGTTCAAATTACAACAATGGCTGGTATACCAGAAAGAGATTCAAATGGTAGAATTGTAAAAGATAAAGTTCACTATGAAACGATTTTGTATGACAGAGACGGAGTAACTTATGATTTATATGTCATGGGAACATGGCTCGCTCAAAAGCAAGGAAGTTATAAGCTTAATATAACTGTAGAAAGCTTAGAAAATCCATATATGCCTTCAATGAAAAAATTATCTTCCATCGCTCCTTATTTAACTGCATATCGCAAAGGAATAATTTTTGCAAAGCCGGATTTTGCTTTTGCAGCAACTGATAATGTTACAGTAAATGGAGAAACATGCCCAGGATTTTATCTCCCAAGAAAGAATCCAAAGCTTGCAGTTGCTTCAAATGAACATGTATTAGAAATACATAACATGCTGAACAACCTTCTTGCAAAAATAGCCAATATATCTGTAGATAATTTGAAAGAGTTAAGGGACTACTATGCAGAAAATCCAGTTTATATTGCATTGGTAGGAGATGCAACAATGATTCCTCAATACATTTATGAAAATCCCGATACTCCTTTAGATGATCCGATGGTAATTTATTACTTTGGATATGGCACACCAAGTGATTACATATATGGAAATATTGATCCAAAGCTTGATGATATAAAAAATGATTCATATACAAAATGGCCATATCAGGAGAATATAGTTGCACGCATTACTGGATGGGATGTGCAAGATGCATCTGCTCTCATTGCAAGAACTGTATTTTATGAGGAAATGGTAAAAACTCTTGATGAATGGAAGAGAACCGCTACAGTTCAAACAGGATGCGGAACGGATTTCCAGAAAATACCTGTTTTGGAACAGATTAAAAATATTTTAGCTCCATTACTTGGAGGTCATGCTGGCGACCCGATGAAATTCCCATCGGGGGCAACTCGCTTCTCTGGTGATTATGTTGCTTCTGTAATAGAGAAAGGAGGATATAATGTTCTAAGAGCACAGTATACATTTTCTCAGAGAGTTGGATATAGTGACGAGGCTTTGAATAAAATAAAGAAGGCGGGGATATTGAATATGTTATTTTTCCCAAAATTTGAAATAAAGTTAGTAAGTGGCGAAAACGTTGTTAAAGGAGGAGAATATCAAGAAAATAGCAATATTATTTACGCAAATGGACATGGAAGCATGCATTTATATGAATTTGGCGACGTATTTATGTGGGGGCTTGGCTTGGGATATTTCTTTGGTCCCATTATTATGGAATTTCTTACACGTATATCGTTATTTGCCTCTCCTTTAGGTGCCTTGGGCACATATTCTCCGAGAGAGGTAGAAAACATGGAGCTTGGTCCATCAGTAGTGATTATAGAAAGTTGCGTTGTCGGCAAAATAGATGGAATGTATCCACCAAATAATATTGGGCAAGCTTATTTGCACGCAGGAGCAAATGCTTTAGTTGCAGCTTCGACCTTCACAAACGTTGCTGGCTATTTAAAGCCACGCCCATTTGCAAATAGCTTTGGAATAGTTCCATATCTAAAAGCTTGGTATGATTTAATAACCAAGGATGAATATCCAGAAGTAAACTTTGGTGTAATAATTCATACTGACTTTTTAAACCATTTGATTGAAAACAATTCAGATATTGGAAGAGCGTTTAGAGATGCAAGAAATACGTATCTGCCAAAAGATGCGAACTCCACTTTCTTGTGGGTCCCACCCTTGGAAGAAAACCAATTGTTTAGTAAAGGAACAAGGGTTATGAATAAAAAATACAATACATTCCTAGAATACAATTTATTTGGAGACCCAGCTTTCAATCCATACCAGCCAATCAATGAAGGATAGTTAATATTCCCTCCACTTATATCCACATTTTGTACAAGTGTAAATCCTTGTCTCGGGCTCATCTGCAGCTCTTGTTTGACGCAAAATCCAATATGCTTCATTGTTTCCACATTTTGGACAATTTATATTTGTTTTTGGAAGCAAAACCAATTCTTCTTCTATTATTGCAGAATCCATATCTCGCCTTTTCGCAACGATGACACGCTCTGTATTTTTCTGCTCTGTATAGCCACAGCTTTTGCATACCATTTCATTGCCTTTTGGGTAGAGGAGTGAACCACATTTTGGACAGAACATGAAAAATGGAAGACTAAGTTATATAAAAAACTTTGCAACTATTTGCTAGGCAATTATTGAACCTTTTTGAAGTCCGATATTTTCTTATTGGCATTTATCATACTGCTGTTTGTTGACATTGAACAAAAACGAAATTATTAAATATAAGGTAATTATTAATATTTAGGAGGGGGAAGGGGATAGGGAATGCCTCCGCCTGTATCTCTTTTCCTTCCCCCTACCCTATTTATATGTTGAGGTAACAAACCATAAATTTTTATAACATGCATACTTTAAAGGCAGATGTATAAAATCATAGAACATACTGCAGATGTTGGCATTGAAGCATATGGAGCAACAATAGAAGAAGCTTTTGAGAACGCTGCCAAAGGAATGTTTGCCATAATAACCAATGATGGCCATATAGAAAGCAAGCAAAAAAGGAAAATAGAAATTGATTTTGATGCGGATGAGGAAATCTTGCTCGTTGACTGGCTCACTGAATTGCTTTATTTGCACGATGTTGAAGGTCTTGTTTTCGGAGAATTCGAAGTTAGAATAAATAAAAAGCTTGTTGGCTATGCATATGGAGAAAAATATGATAGGCAGAAGCATGGGTATGGCATCGAGATAAAAGCGGTAACATATCACATGCTTGAGATAAAAAGAAATAAAAAAGGAGTTACCATTAAAGTATTATTCGATATATAGGTGAGAAATAGGTGAGAAAATGTGGAGTGGACCATTAAACAAAGTCGGAGATTATAGATATGAGATACCAAAAAGCTACAGAGGCATAAATGGTAATTTAAAAATGAAAGTGCCAGCTTTAATTTATGCAAGTGATGAAATGCTTCCAGCAATAAGGAAGGATAATGCTCCAGAGCAAACTGCAAATGTTGCAACTCTTCCCGGCATAGTAGGTAAGTCCCTTGCAATGCCCGATATACACTGGGGCTATGGCTTTCCCATTGGAGGAGTGGCAGCAACAGATGCAGAGGAAGGAGTTATATCTCCAGGAGGTGTAGGTTTTGATATTAACTGTGGAGTAAGACTTGTTAGAACAAATATGAGCATTGGAGATATTAATAAAGAGACAATAAAACAATTGGTTGACGAGCTTTTCAGAAATGTTCCATCAGGCGTTGGTAGTCAGGCGAAGGTGAGGCTAAATAAAATGCAACTAAATGAAGTGCTTGAAATGGGGGCAAGGTGGGCAGTGGAAAATGGCTATGGATGGGAAGAAGATTTAGAATATTTAGAGGAAAATGGATGCATGGAAATTGCGGATTCAAATTATGTTTCAGAAAAGGCAAAAGATAGAGGAAAAGCTCAAGTTGGCTCTCTTGGTGCGGGAAATCATTTTCTGGAGATACAAAGAGTTGCTGAGATATTTGATGAAGAAGCTGCAAAAGTATATGGTATAGAGAAAGACCAAATTGTTGTAATGATTCATACCGGCTCCAGAGGATGCGGACATCAAATATGCTCTGATTATCTCCGCGTTTTAGAACAGGCAGTAAGAAAATATAATATAAGCCTGCCAGACCGTCAGCTTGCTTGTGCCCCATTGAAGAGCAATGAAGGAGAGAGATATTTTAAAGCAATGGCATGTGCTGCCAACTTCGCATGGGCAAACAGGCAAATGATTGTTCATTGGGTTCGTGAGTCGTTTGAAAGAGTTTTGCGCCAAAATGCAGAAGATATGGAAATGCATATTGTTTACGATGTATGCCACAACATTGCAAAGATTGAAGAGCATGAGGTAGATGGAAAGAAAATGGAAGTTTGCGTTCATAGGAAAGGGGCTACGCGCTCTTTTGGACCTGGAAGAAAAGAAGTGCCAGCAAAATACCGCAACGTTGGACAGCCCGTTTTAATTCCTGGAGACATGGGAACAGAAAGTTATCTTCTGAAAGGAACAAACCAAGCAGAAGAAGCGTTTGGCTCCACATGTCATGGAGCAGGAAGAGTAATGTCAAGAGCTGAAGCGAAAAGAAGATGGAGAGGAAGAGAAATTGCTCATATGCTTGAACAAAAAGGAATATATGCACATCCTGCAAGTTGGATAGTTATGGCAGAGGAAAGTCCAGATGCATATAAAGATGTGAGCCAGGTTGTTAGTGCAACTCATGGAGCAGGACTATCGCTTAAAGTAGCAAAAATGATTCCATTAGGTGTTGTGAAAGGATGATATATGTTGATCTGGCGATAAAAATTACAATATGTTTTGCATTTGCTCTTGTTGCATTTAAACTAAAAGTGCTCGATGGAGGAGGAACAATATCTGCTGTTATAATAGGCGCAGTTATAATTTTTACTGAAGGGCTAAGATGGTTTTTCCTCCTTCTAATTTTTCTTGCCATAGGGGCGGGGGCAACAAAATATAGGTATTCTTTTAAAAGAAAAAGACTCCGTGAAAGAGCATTGAGAAAAGCAATGAATGTTATTGCAAATGGTCTTGTGCCAGCATCTCTTGCCTTCTTTTCATTTACACTAGAGCAAGATTTTTCTATTCCTTTTGTTGCATCTATTTCGGTTGCATTGGCAGATACATTTGCATCCGAAATTGGTGTGTTATCTGATAATGCCTATTTAATTACAAATTTTAAGAAGGTGGAGCCTGGCGTAAATGGCGCAATCTCATTGCTTGGAGAAGGCGTAGCATTTCTTGGAGCACTCATTATTTCTCTATCTGCATATTTTTTGTTAGAAATAACAATGCATGAAATGATTTTGTGCATAGCTCTTGGTTTACTTGGTTGTCACATTGATTCCTTACTTGGTGCAACATTTCAAGGAAAGGGAAAGGGAAGCATTGTTGCTGAAGATACAGTTCTTACGAATAGCGATGTTAATTTAATTTCGATTGCAATAGTAACACTTCTTGCATTTATTATTATAATATTGTAGAAAGCTTTATTTTAATGATTTAGATAGCAAGTTTATAGGTGATTAAATGGGGAGTGTTAAGGACTTAGCAGTGATAGAAAAGCCTTCAGGGGAAAAGGAAGGAATTGGAGAATTTATTTTTTCTGATCGCTACTCTGTTTTTGACTGGGGAGAAATGCCAAATCATATAGAAAATAAAGGGAAAGCATTGTGTATAATAGGGGCATACTTTTTTGAGAAACTTGAAGAAATGGGAATAGCGACACATTACATTGGAGTTGTTGAAAATAATAGGGTAAAAAGAATAGATGAGCTGAATGAGGCAAGCAATGTAATGAGAATCAAATTGCTTAGAGTATTAAAGCCAGAGAAAATAGGAGAAGCATATGACTATGCTATCTATAAAAAAGAGAGAGGAAACTTTTTGATACCTTTAGAAATAATTTATCGCAACTTTCTTCCGGCGGGCTCGAGTGTTTTCAAAAGGCTAAAAAATGGGGATTTGAAACTTGAAGATATATGGCTTAAAGAAATGCCTTTCCCGGGACAAAAATTAGAAGAACCAATTTTGGATGTTTCCACAAAACTTGAGTCAATAGATCGTTATATAACGTGGGAAGAAGCAAGGGATATAGCAGGACTAAATGAAGAGGAGATAAGAGAAATGAAAGAAATAACAATGGCCATCAATAAATTGATAAATCGGGAAGTAGAAAAAGCTGGTTTAATTAATGAAGATGGAAAAATTGAATATGGTTTTGATATAAACAGAAAAATGATAGTTGTAGATGTGTTTGGCACTCCAGATGAATGTCGTTTCACTTTTAACGGCATGCCCCTTAGCAAGGAAATAGCAAGAATTTTTTATCGCAATACTGAATGGTATAAAAAGGTGCAGGAAGCAAAGAAGAAAGATAGGATTAGATGGAAGGAAATGGTGCCACCACCTCCGCCATTGCCACCCCGCCTTGTCGAGCTAATATCAATGTTGTATCAGGCTTGCTGTAATGAAATAACGCAAACCCAATTTTTTGAAGTACCATCTATTGGGAGTATAGCAGAACAAATTGGCGAAATCATTGAAAATCCATAAGAATTATAAAATGTGATTAAATAGTGATAAAATGAAAAACAGAAAGAAAGAACATTTAGAGATTGTTTTAGGCGAAGAAGTGAGCCATAGCTACAATTACTGGGATGACTTCATACTCCTTCATAATGCACTGCCAGAAATAAATATGGATGAAATTGATACAAGCATAGAAATATTCGGAAAGAAGCTTTCCTCACCACTTATAATTGCTGGAATGACAGGTGGCTTTAAAGAAGCGAAAGTCATAAATGAAAAACTTGCTGAAGTTGCAGCGAAATATAGCATAGGTATGGGCGTTGGCTCACAAAGAGCTGGCATTGAGGATAAAAGCGTAAAGGAAAGCTATAGCGTCATTAAAAATCATGATATTCCATTAAAAATTGCAAATATTGGTGCCCCACAGCTTTTAGAATGGAATGATGCCATAGAAAAGGCAAATGAGGCAATAGAAATGATAGATGCAGACATACTTGCAATTCATCTAAATTTTCTGCAGGAAGTTATACAGCCTGAAGGGGAAAGGGATGCTAAAGGCTGTCTCGAAAAAATAAAAGAGGTTGCAGCAAGTGCCTCCAAGCCCGTTATTGTGAAAGAAACTGGCGCAGGTATATCAAGACAAGTTGCAGAAAAACTTCTTGATACAGATATAGTTGGCATTGATGTAGGTGGAGCAGGAGGCACTTCTTTTGCAGCTGTGGAAGCATATAGAGCGAAAAAAATAGGTGATAATGTGCAGGAAGAATTGGGCAAAATATTCTGGGACTGGGGCATTCCAACGCCTTACTGCCTTATAGAAATAGCTGATTTGTGCGAGGAGGCGGGCTTAACTTTGATTGCGACTGGAGGAATAAGACACGGATTGGATGTTGCAAAGGCAATTGCTTTAGGAGCAGATTGTGCTGGTATAGCTTCTGCATGTCTTACATGCAATTCCATAGACGAAAAAATGGAGGTATTCATGAAATCTTTGAAAGCAACCCTCTTCCTTACAGGTTGCAAGAATTTGGAAGAACTAAAGGAGGTGGAAATATGGAGCCCATAGATGAAATCAGGGAAGCCATAAATAAGGCAATGGAAAACTACTTATATGAAAAAGAGCCACCTCAACTTTATATGGCTGTGAAGCATTTACCATTTTCGGGAGGGAAAAGATTACGCCCCATAATAGCTTGGTTAGCTTGTGAGGCCGTTGGTGGAGATGGAATGGATTGCATTCCATTTGCTGTTGCGCTTGAGCTGATTCATACATTTACACTTGTTCATGATGATATAATGGATAAAGATGAGGAAAGGAGGGGAATGCCATCTGTCCACAAAAAATTTGGAGAGAATATAGCTATTCTAGCAGGTGATGCGCTTTTTGCAAAAGCATTTGAGATAGCTTCATATATCAGAGATGCGGGCATTGCGAAAAAAATTTTGTATAACTTGGCTGTAATGGCAAAAGAAATATGTGAAGGACAAGAAATGGATATAAGATTTGAAGGAGTTGAATATGTTGATGAAAAAGAATTTTTGGAAATGATAGAAAAGAAGACAGCAAAAATGTTTGAGCACGCTTCAATGGGGGGAGCAATTATTGGAGGGGGAAGCAAGAAAGAAATAAAAGCTTTGCAAGAATTTGGAAAAAATTTAGGAATGGCTTTTCAGATATGGGATGATTGTCTCGATATCATTGGCAGGGATATAGGTAAGCCCGTTGGAAGCGATATAAAAGAAGGAAAGAAAACACTTATTTATCTATATGCATACAAAAATTCGGAAGATGAGAAATGGCTCAAAAAATATGGAAATGAAAATGCGAGCAAGAAAGAAATTGAGGAAGTAATAGAATTCTTTAAAGAAATTGGTGCAATAGAGTATGCAAAAAATAAGGCACACGAATTTTCAAAAAAGGCAATTGAAAAATTGAAAGTATTGAAAGAAAGTGATGCAAAAAGAAAGCTTGCAGAAATAGCAGAATTTGCAGTTAAGAGAGAAAAATGAAAGAAAAAACAAAGATATTATTGAGGAGAATAAAAACAATGATTACAATTGTAATCATTGTAGGCGTTGCTATACATCTTTTTATGGTATATGATGCAGCCAAATCTATAAAAATTGTTGATAAAAAAATTATTGGGGTGTATCCAAACTATCTGGAGCCAGATGAATACGATATTAAATTTATGCTATCTCTTAAAAATCCGAAGAAAACAACTATCGAAATTGACTATATAAAATATAAAGTATATGTGGAAGATGAATTTCTTGGAGAAGGAGAGAAACCCCGCTTTTTTATTCAGCATGGCACAGAAAATTACACATTTCTTTTCACTTTTAACATTATGGATTTGGTAACACCTGTTAAAAATATTTTGATGAAAGGAGAAGTTAATATAACTGTAAAAGGAGATACAATTATACCTGCAAAATTCCTCGGGTTGTTTACATGGAAGTATATAGATTTGCCATATGAAATAAATGAAAAAGTAAAGATACCAATATGAGAAGAAATAGCTAAGTTTTAAAATAGCTAAGTTTTAATATAATATGAGTATATTTAATCGTAGATGAAACTCAGATATAAATTTCTAATAATTGTAATCATCGTATCGCTTGCACCACTTCTATCAATTGGTTATGTGTTAATCAATGAATCTGCAACAGAAATTAGAGAAAAAACTGAAGAAGGGCTATTAAATTTGGTAAAGGCAAAATCAAAATACTATGATGAACAATTGCAGACTCTTAGAATAGACCTTGAGAAATTGGCTGAATATATCTCATCAAATTGGGGGCGGGGGAACTATTATAACAAAAGCTATATATGGATTTCTCCAGATGGGAAAGGATATGAAAATTACATAGAAGATATGAAAAATTTTGAAATGATTATAGAAAGTTTTAGACTGATGATGTATAAGAATGATAAAATCAGTTTAGCATATTTTGGAATGGAGAATGGTTTATGTTTTTTGAGTGATCCAAACGTTGTCAAAAAATTGTTTAACCTTGTTAGCATGGGAGAGAAATTCGATCACAGAGAGAGAATATGGTATACTCTTGCTAAGGAGAAAAATAGAACTGTATGGTCTCCTCTTTATATTGATGTTAATACAGGTATGCTTGTAACAACTGTTTCATCTCCTGTCTATGTAAATGAAAAATTCATGGGCGTAGTTGGCATGGATTTACTCCTCGATACACTAAAAAATGATATTTTGGATATTAAATTCGCTGACTCAGGATATTCATTACTTGTAGGAAGAGATGGTTATATTTTGGTTCATCCCGAATATACAGAAGCTGGAAAAAGTTGGAATGAGAGTTTTGAAGAAAAAAATATTTTTAATATAAGCGGATTGAGCGAAATAGGTGAGGAAATAAAAAATAGTTCTGTTGGTTTAAAAATTATTAAGCTTGAAGGAGAAAAAAGTTATGCGGTATTCTCACCAATTGAAGAGATAAATGGGTCTCTTGTTTTCATTTTGCCAGAAAAAGTTATTATGGAATCCGTTGCAAAAACCATTAAAGAAATGGCCCTTATAGTACTTTTCATATCTGTAGGTATAACATTAATTGCATTTCTATTTTCCCGCCACATTACTGCGCCAATTGAAAATTTGCAGAAGGCAACAAAAGAAGTTGCCCTCGGAAATCTTGATAGAAGAGTGGAAGTTAAAGGAAAGGATGAAGTTGCAGATTTGGCAAGAGATTTTAACAAAATGGTTGCAGAATTAAGGATGTCAAATAAAGCTCTTAAAGAATCAGAAGAAAAATATCGAGGCCTCTTTGAAGAGTCTACAGACGCCATTTATATATCTACTGAAGACGGAAAATTATTAGATATAAATGAGGCTGGTGAAAAACTTTTTGGTTATACTAAGGAAGAGCTAAGGAAGATGAATGTAGAAAATTTATATGAAAATAAGGAAGATAGAAATAGGTTCAAGAAAGAAATAGAGAAAAAAGGATTTGTAAAGGACTATGAAGTAAGACTTAAAAGAAAAGATGGTAAAATAATAGATTGTTTGCTGTCTTCAGTTAAAATAGAAAAAGATGGAAAAGTATTTTACCAAGGGATAATAAGAGATGTTACAGAGATAAAGAGGACGAGGAAACAACTCGAAATGTATAATTCCTTACTTAGACACGATATAAGCAATAGAAGCCAGATTAGTCTGGGATGTTTAGAATTGTTGAGAGAAACACCACTAAATGAAGAGCAGAGGAAATTAGTCGACAAGGCTCTTGGGCATCTGATATATTCTCAGCAATTGCTTCAAAAATTAAGCATTATAAATAAGGCGGGAGAAAAGAGGATAAAAAAAGTAAATCTTGATAAAGCAATAAAAAGAGGAATTGAAAGTTATGAGCATATTGCAAAGGAAAAAGGAATAAAAATAAATTATGATGGGAAAAAAGCATTCGTTCTTGCCAATGAATTGCTTGAAAATGTTTTCTCGAATCTCATAGAGAATGCCATAAATCATGCAGATTGTAAAAATATTGATATATATGTGAGAGAGAATGGTGATGAGTATATTATAACAGTAAAGGATGACGGAGAAGGAGTTCCAGACGAAATTAGAGATAAGTTATTTGAGTGGGGAACAAAGGGAAAAGATAGCAAGGGAAGTGGCTTGGGATTGCATTTAGTTAAAATCATAGTTGAAGGTTATGGTGGCAGAATAATGCTGAAAGATGCTGAAAAAGGTGCAGTTTTTGAAATATATCTGAAAAAAGCCGATCATTTATGAGTAAAGATGGCGACAATCTCCCTATTTTTTTCAATTCTGACGAATCCAAATCTTTCAAATTGAACAATTTCTCCATGTTTTGTTTCTAAAACATTTTTTTCTGCAAATCCTTCTACTATTCTCAAACTTTCCTCATTGAACTCCCCATTTTTATATAGTAGAGATGGAATCATTACTTTCATTGGGATATATTCTTCGCTCACCCACTGTATTTTATCTATTCCTTCAATTAGCTTTTCTCCAGCAAATTCTCCAAAAATTTTCCTATCCATCCCTTTTATCTTTACATTATATAAATCTTTAAGTCTAATAACATCTCCTTCCTTCAATTTTAATGCATCTTCTTTTGGAATATAAAAAGTATTGCCAACTCTCACCTTCCTTTTTCCCATATCTTCGGAAGGATGGTATTTTAACTCTATTTCTCCTTCAATTGCCTTCTCTACATGTAATTCAATGGGCTGTGGGACAAAGAAATACCTCTTTGCTCTTGCATCTAAAATTTTTCTGTTTACTGCCTCTATATTCTCAAATGCAACAATGCTCTCAGCCTTAGAAACGCCTTGTGAAAGGACAAATTCTCTTATTGCCTCTGGTAGAATGCCCCTCCGCCTCAGCCCTCGCAAGGTGGGAAGGCGCGGATCATCCCATCCCGAAACAATGCCTTTTTCTATAAGTGGCTTTATTTTTCTTTTAGATACAGGCATTCCTCTTATATCAAGACGAGAGAATTCCATTAGATACGGCTTCCTCAGCTCTAAACAATCAAGTAGATAGAAATAAACTTCATCTCTCAATTCATATTCTTTGCTCCTGAAAGGATGAGTCACACCAGATAAAGAATCTTCAACCGCCCCATAAAAATCATAAGTAGGCCATACCCGAAAGCGGGTGCCATGTATTGGATGAGGATATTCAATTATTCTGAAAAGCACAGGGTCTCTCATTGCAGTATTTTGAGATGTCATATTCCCTTTCAATCTTACAACAGCTTCTCCTTCCTTCATCCTAATGAAATCATTCCAAGAAAGCAAACTTTTTTCTCTGCAATTACATGCCCTCATTTCTTTTCTATTCCTGCTTATTTCTTCCTCACTGCATGTACAAATATAGGCATTTCCTTCATCTAAAAGCTTTTTTGCAAGTTCATAATGTTTCGGAAGATTATCTGAAGTGCGATATTCCTTATCCCAATCTATTCCAAGCCACTTTAAATCCTCTTTTTGTGCATTGTAAAATTCTTTTCTTTCAGTAACTGGATTTGTATCATCAAAACGCAAAATAAAGATGCCATTATACATACAAGCATATTCATAATCTATGAAAGCTGCTTTTGCATGTCCTATGTGCAGATAGCCATTGGGCTCGGGAGGAAAACGAGTAACAACTTCTCCTTTCCTTGCATGTGGCAATGGTGGCAACTTTCTCTTTTCTTTCTTCTTTTCTTCAATTTTTATCCCCAATTTTTCTATTTCTTTCTTCTGCTCTTCCAAAGATAGTTGATTAATTTCATCAACAATTTTTTTTACAATTGGAATAATTTCTTTTGCATCACCTTTCGCTTCTGCCATTACTTTTCCTATTACAGCCTTTAAATTTGCTCTTCCCTCATATTTTACAGCGTTAAGCAATGCGTATTTTTTAGCAATTTCCTCTAAATTCATCCCTAAATGATATTACTTTCACTTTTAATTTTTATGGTGAGAACGAATAAATTAAACAAAATTAAAAATAAGCAAGAAGAGTATTCAACACCAAAATTTTTATAAACCACCCGTATATTATAGCATAGTGAGGCCCAAGTTTCCGGCCACACCCCTGATTTGATGAGGGGGTGCTTCCGCTTGGGTCTAAATTGAATGAGGATTCAAGAAAACTACCCGTATTAGGGTAGGCTATCTTGAATCTGATAGACGCAGAAGCATTAACCAAGGTAAAGCTTGATGGAGAAGCGACCGTATTCCAACACCGGTTGATCCTGCCGGAGGTCACTGCTATCGGAGTCCGACTAAGCCATGCGAGTCCAGGGGCTTCGGCACCGGCGGACTGCTCAGTAACACGTGGACAACCTGCCCTCGGGAGGGGGATAATCCCGGGAAACTGGGCCTAAACCCCCATAGGCCATGGGTGCTGGAAGGCCCCGTGGCTGAAATTCCGAAAGGAGCCCGAGGATGGGTCTGCGGCCTATCAGGTTGTAGTGGGGGTAACGGCCCCACTAGCCTACGACGGGTACGGGCCC
>VBQI01000023.1 GCA_008297865.1 Thermoplasmata archaeon | reverse complement strand
TTTTTCCTGCATGAAAAGTGTTGCTATAAAATATGAGAGCAATTCATCCCCAGCCTAAAGGCAAGGGATTTCTTGCTAGTTTGTTTAATGATTTATACATGTTTTATATATGCTATACATGGCAAAAAAACATACTTCTGTTACATTGCCAAAAGATATGCAGGAAATGGTTTAAAAATCACTGAGGAATATCTAGAAGTTGGTTATACAAGCATTGCAGAATTTTGTAAGGATGTAATTAGAGAAAAATAATGGAAGTGACTCAAGGATTTAAACGATTTAAAAAATAAGCTTGATTAGTTTTCTTATAACCCCGATAACAATATCTTTATTCCTATTCCAATTAATACAATTCCTCCTAAAATTTCTGCTTTTTCTTCCAGAAATTCAGCTTTCCCTCCTAAAGCGAAGCCTAACATGCATACTGCAAATGTTGTCACACCAATTATAACTGCGGGCATTAATATCGAGATGCCGAGGAAGGGAATTGCCATACCAACAGCAAAGGCATCTATACTTGTTGCTATGGATAATAGCAAAATTGCGTGATTACTCATCTCTATTCTTTCCATTTTCCCTGCTTCATAAATCATTTTTATGCCGATCGTTGTTAATATAAAGAAGCCAATCCAGTGGTCAATTGAAGAAATAATATTCTTTACTCCTGTGCCGGCACCCCAGCCAACTATTGGCATTATAGCCTGAAAACTTCCGAAAGACAAAGACATTTTAAAAGCTAACTTCTTTGATACCATGCCACTTGCTATAGAAACTGCAAATGCATCCATGGAAAGGGCGAGAGCTATAAGTACAATGGAGGGCAAATCCATAGATAAATAAACGATATTGATATTACTTTCCATGGCATATAAAATTGAGTTTGTAAAGGCTCGCCAGATTCTAGATTCAAGAGGAAATCCAACTGTGGAAGCAGAAGTGGCAACATCCAGCAAGGCAGCTAAAGCATCTGCGCCATCTGGAGCATCGAAAGGAATGGAAGAGGCTTTTGAGTTGAGAGATGGGAGCAAAGAATTTCATGGAAAAGGTGTTAGGAAGGCAGTCGAAAATATAGAAACTATAATTGCTCCCGCTATCAGAGGAATGGATGTGCGTGAGCAAGATGCCATAGATGCCAAAATGATTGCAATAGATGGAACTAAGAATAAAAGTTTACTTGGAGGAAATGCCTGCATTGCAGTGTCAATGGCAGTCTGTAAATGTGCAGCAGCTTGCCAGAACATGCCAGTTTATCGTTATTTAAATGAAGAAGCGAGATTGCTTCCAATTCCATTTATGAATGTAATTAATGGGGGAAAACATGCAGGAAATGACCTTGCCATACAGGAGCATATGATATCACCATTGAAAGCAAAGAGCTTTTCAGAAGCAGTGATGATATGCTCTGAAGTCTATCACACCTTAAAGAATATTATATTAAAAAAATATGGAAAGAATGCAGTTAATGTCGGGGATGAAGGAGGATTTGCTCCTCCACTTGCTAAAACAGAAGAAGCTCTTGAGCTGATTATGAAAGCAATTGAGGAAAATGGATATGAAAAAGAAATTTTTCTTGCCCTTGACTCTGCTGCCTCATCATTTTATCAAAATGGCATATATTTAATGGAGAAAGAAATGAGCATGGAAGAGCTTCTTGATTACTACAATGAGTTAGTTCATTCATTTCCAATCATATCTATAGAGGATGGCTTTAGTGAGGAAGACTGGGATGGCTTTGTTGAAATAACAAAAAAGATGGGCGGAAAAATACAGATCGTAGGCGATGATATATTTGTTACCAATCCAAAAAGGCTTAGAAAAGGGATAAAAAGCAAAGCATGCAATGCTTTATTGCTTAAGCCAAATCAAATTGGCACACTAACAGAAGCAATTAATGTTGCAAAAATCTGCAAAGAAAATGACTATGCAATCATGGTCTCTCACCGTTCTGGCGATACTTGTGATTCATTCATTGCAGATTTGGCAGTAGCTTTAGAAACGGGGCAGATAAAGGCAGGCGCCCCATGCAGGGCGGAGAGAACAGAAAAATATAACAGATTGCTGAGGATTGAAGAACAACTTGAAAAGCCAGAATACGCAGGAAAAAAATGGAAGAAGTGGGGATATTAGCAACAACACGATAAATAATTTATAGATGCCTTCTATAAATACTCATGTTCAATCCAAAAATTGAGACTTTATCCAGAAAAAAGATTGAGGAATTGCAATTGAAAAGGCTTAGAAAAATTTTAATTCATGCTTATGAAAATGTGCCATTTTATAGGGAAAAATTTGATTCTGCAGGTGTTGAGCCAAATATAAAAAGTCTCGATGATTTACAGAAATTTCCTTTTACAACAAAAGATGATTTAAGGAAAAATGCACCTTTCGGTATGCTCGCTTTTCCGCTTTCTGAGTATATAGAGCTTCATGCTTCTTCTGGCACAACAGGAGAGCCTATAACAGTTTGTTATACACCAAATGATTTAGAAGTATGGACAGAAGTGATGGCTCGATGCTTGGCAATGGCTGGATTAACAAACAGAGATATATTTCAGATTCCTATACCATACGGAACTTTTACGGGAGCATTTGGTTTTCATTATGGTGGAAAGAGAATAGGTGCATTAATTGTTCCAACTGGAAAGGGAGATTCAGAAAGACAAATCAGACTCATGAAATATTATGGCACAACATTTATAGCTGGCATAGCTTCATATGCACTTCATTTAGCAAATGTTGCCAGAAAAATGGGTATAGAGCCAGCAGAACTTGATGTGAGAAACGGAATATTTGGTGCAGAAATGTTTACCAAGGCAACAAAAGAGAGGATAATGAAAGAGTGGAATATGGATGTTCATGATATATATGGCTTAACTGAGATGTGCGGTCCAGGTGTATCTGCAGATTGTGATGAGCATGATGGCTTGCATCTATGGGAAGACCACTTTCTTCCAGAAATTATTGACCCAAAAACAGGGGAAAGATTGGAAAAAGAAGAAGAAGGGGAGTTAGTTTTAACAACTCTCACAAAAGAAGGGATGCCCATTATAAGGTATAGGACAAGAGATATTACTTTCATTTATGATGGAATATGCAATTGTGGACGTACCCATATAAGGCATGCTCCAATTAAAGGGAGAAGCGATGACATGCTGATTATAAAAGGAACAAATATATTTCCAAGCCAAATAGAAGAAGTGATTATGAAAAATGAGAAAGTTGGAAACAACTGGCTTATGGTTATAGAAAAATCTGGAGAAATGGACATGCTGACAGTAAAAGTAGAAGGGAAAAGAAAGTATAATGAGGAAGAAATTGAAAGAATCAGAAGAGAACTGGAAAAAGAAATAAAAATAGTTACAACCCTGGGGGTTAAAGTAGAAGTGGTTGAACCAGATAGTTTGCCAAAATATGAAGGAAAAGCAAGACGAGTTATTGACAAGAGGAAAGCATCTCAATAAAATCTGCAAGTTTTATTCCTTTTCCCCATCTCATTATATAATTTCCATCCTTAGTTTTTTCAAGTTTTGGAATTTTCTCGTAAATCTTCTTAGTTTTTCCTTCAACTCCATTGATTTCCATGGTGAATATACGCCATGCATCTCCTCTTTTTCCTTTGAGTCTGAAAGCAAATAATGGTAGAATATTTGATTTCTCGCATCTATCCTTCATTTCCTCCGCCTTCCTCTGCATCCTCCCGCCTTCGTGACTGAATAAAATCTCCTTCTCTTTCCTAACCTTTATTTCAACGATGAAAGATAAATCTCCTCTTATGGCTACAATATCTGCTATACCCAAGGAGCCAGCAGCCCTCACAGTTATAAATGGCTTTTTCAGTATACTGAAATACTTTCTCCTATCATTTTCATCGCAACTTTTGGTTATTTTTTCTATAACTTCTTTATTTCCTGCAAGAATTTCCCTAAGCTCTCTTTCATATATGCTCATTCTTATGAATATCCCCCTATTTTTAAAGTTGGGTCTCCAAGCAAAACAAATCCTTGCATAGTGTGAAGATGCCATCTTTTATAAGGATATTTGAAATGCTCAACATAATTTGCAACTGTATAGCCCCAGCATTCACCAAGATACTGAATTCCTTCCATGCCATATGCATAGAAAAAGTTAAGTTGCATGTAACCATAGCCTGACTCAGCACAATCTGGTTCATTTATTCCATCTCCATCTAAATCTCCTTCCTCGCCAGGAGTTGCAACTGGAAAGCATGTATAGCCAAGGCTCGCTATTGCTCCTCCCTTAATTTTTTTCATAAACCACGAACTTAAATCAGCTGGGGAAGGAAAGCCGTGTGTCCATGGAAAATTTGTAAGGCTTATGTTAAACATTGCGGTGTGACACCCACCAAGCACAACTATTGGATATTCCTCATTGAAAAATAAGGGCAAATCCAAAACATCTATGCCTTTTTCCCATTTATCAAATCCATTTGGCTTATGCGTACTCCATGAAATAGGGCTTCCATGACCATGGAAATGCATAAATGTTGCACCATTTCCAAGAGCATTTTTTATATTTTCTGGGTTAACATCCATCTGGCTTGCATAAACTTTTTCTATTTCATATCCGGGCAGATATTCCGCGGTTATATTGCATACAATTTCCCCTTCTATTCCTTCATTTTCAAAATTATCTCCTCCGACCAAAACAATTTTTTTGTTCGATATACTATTTTCATATTCTATTATTTTATTAATCATTGTTTTTAGCTCCAATATATTCCTTGCTGGCAGTCTGCCAATGTAAACATCTGGATATAAATCTACATCGTCTATCAAATTACCAACAGTTTTCCATTCAGAATACGCTCCATTTCCATCTGTATCCCATGAAGAAAAATTATAGTTACCATCATATATGTCTGCAAAATATAAATCGCTTGTATACCTATGCTCCTCTGCCCAAAATACTTCTGAATATCTTACCGGCACATACCAGCTTTCTTTTATTCCAGGTTTTCTTCCCCCAGCAAATAAAACATATTTTATACCCCATTGCTCGATAGCATTTTTAATGAAATATTTCAGTTTCTCTGCATCATCTCTTCCTTTTACTGGAAAATAAGTTCCACTTATTGCTTGATCCAAGCTAACAAGCTTTGTTTTTATTCCATGTTTTTCCTTATGTTCTACAAAAGGCAAAAGTTCTTCATACCATTTTATTCCATATTTATATTTATTCGGACAGATTATAAGTAAATCATATTCATCTGCGTCAAAAAGCCCCGTCGAAGGCTTATAGCTTATTTTAATATTAAATTTGTCTGCATAAAATACATCTCCTCTATCATATCTTACAGGATATAAAATCAGCTGAGCAATAATAACATGTTCTCCATTTTTAATTCCTCCCATTGTTCTAAACTCGTACCATTTTTCTGGATATATTGCATCTTTCTCATATGAAGATGTCTTTATTTTGTATCCGGGAGGAGCAGGAATGTATGAAGATACTAAATGCATGTTTTCTGCTTTCTTAACTTTAATAGGCTCTGCCCGCATGCTAACTTTTGCGCCTGCTGGGAAAATAAAGGTTTTTCTGTATATTGGTACAACAGGTTTTTCTGGAGAAAGGAGCTGGGAACACCCTTCAAAGCTTATAAGTGTGCCATGTTCTTTTTCAATAAACTGAGGATTTCCTAAATCGATGATAAGTTTGCATGCTTCATTGCTCTTTTCCGTAGAAAAGTTATTGAAAGTTGCTACCGCATTTAAAGCTAAAAACATGCACACAACACATGTTACTACAATTTTCATGGAAATATATGCAAAAAGCTTTTTTAAATTTTCATTAACTTTTGACGTAGTTTCTTGACGTAAAAGAAAAACATTTTTATTTTGCATTTTCCTTTCTTTAGGAATGCGAGCTGTATATATTTCAGCGGCATTATTCATTGTGCTCCTCTTTGCTGTTCTTCCTACTCCTGGAGGACTTAGTAGAGAAGCCTTCATTATGTTTGGGATTCTTAGCATGGCTGTAATTTTGTGGCTAACAGAAGCAATTCCTCTTGCTGCAACAGGCTTATTAATAATCGCCTTACAGCCATTGCTTGGAATAGCAGATGCAAAAGAAGTTTTTTCAAATTTCGGCAACAGGGCAGTATTTTTTATCCTTGCTTCTTTTATGATTGCGGCAGCCATAGAGAAATATGAACTCCATAAAAGAATTGCAGTAAAAATGCTTAAAGCATTTGGAAAGTCTCCATCTCTTTTCATATTTGGTATCATGCTTGTTGGGGCACTGCTTTCTTTTTTGATACAAGAACATATAGTTGCTGCAATATTGCTTCCTATTCTCCTGCACGTGCTCATATCACTGAAAGTTTTGCCAAAACAGAGTAATTTTGGCATAACCACAATGATTGCCCTTACATTTGGTACATCTATTGGAAGTTGGGGAACATTACTTGGAGGGGCAAGAAATCCTCTCACAGTCGGTTTCCTGGAGGAAATTCAAAATGGTTATTCTATCTCTTTTTTAGAATGGATGAAAATGAGTATGCCAATCGTTTTTATTGCTCTTCCAATTGTAACACTCATTTTGCTCCGCCTTTATCCTCCAGAGATCAAGGATATTAGAAAGGCGGTAGTAAAAATTGAGGAGGATGCAAATAAAATGGGAAAGCTCAAAAAAGAGGAGAAAGCCGTTCTTCTTATATACATCGCAACAATTGTAATGTGGATTCTTTTTTCTGATAAAATAGGGGTTGCAGTCATTGCATTGATGACAGTGTCATTGCTTTTTTTCCTCAAACTCGTTGATTGGGAGGATGTAGAAAGAAGGGTGCAGTGGGGAATCATTTTACTTTATGGAGGAGCAATTACAATGGGAAAATCTCTTGAATCAACGGGAGCTATTGAATGGCTTGCAGGAAAAATAACCCCCTTTTTTGGAGGAAGTGAAATAGCCCTTTTAGCATTCCTTATTTTCCTCACGTTCATCCTAACAAATTTTATGAGTAATACTGCAGCGGTTGCTACTATGCTCCCAATTAGCATTGGTATTGCACAGCAGGCGGGCATTTCGCCCGTTCTCTCTGCCATGGCAGTTGCAATAGCAGGGGGAGGTGCATTCATGTTCGTCATTGCCACTCCTGGGGCTGCTATTGCCTATTCTTCTGGATATATAACTCAAAAGCAATTAGCAAAAGCTGGATTAATTGCAGGAATTTTATGTATGCTTATAATCCTTGGAGTCGCTATCTTTTATTGGAAATTTTTATTGGGATTGTAAAAGGCTTCTCTTATTCTGTCAATAAAATGATGTAAATCTAAATGTCATATTAGTTATGTGTAAAGGAATATTTAACTATTTTAAGGAAAGAACAACACAAACATTTTTATTGCAGTATTTCATATACTTTCCATGGATGATTTATCTTCTCTCTCATCCAAAGAGCTCCGCCACGAGCTTGGAAAAGCAGAGGAAAAATATCGCCAGTTGTGCGAGAAAAGAGATGAGTTAAATCAGAAAGCAAGACTTCTCAGGGAAGAGAGGGATATGCTAAATGAAGAAAAAAGAAAACTTATAGAAGAAATGCAGAAAACAAAGAATGCAAGGGATGAGCTTGTTAAAAAAATGAGGGAACATAAAAAGAGGAGAGGAGAATACCAAGAACAAGCGAAAGAGCTTATAAAAAAGAAGAGGGATCAGAGAAAAAAATACATGGGAAACAACGTCTTTTTAAGGGCAGAAGAACTCAAGCTTGAAATAAGGAGGCTTGAATATGAGCAGGAAACAGTACCAATGAATCCAAAAGAGGAGGAAAGGATAATAAAGGAAATAAAGGAGAAGAGAGAGGAATATGAAAGACTTAAAAAGGAGCTTGAGAAACAACAGCATATAGAACTTGATTTGGAAAATTTAGATAACGCAATTAATCAGCTTTTTGAACTTGCAGATAAAGAGCATGAAATGGTCGTCAAATATTATCAGGAAAGCCAGGAATTGCATAATAAATTTTTAAAGCTAGTAGAAGAAATTTCAAAACTTATAAATGAAGCAAATGAGAAGCACAGGGAATATTTAGAAGTGAAGAAAAGAGCGGATGAATATCACCGTAAGGCGGTGGAAATGAGAAGCAAAATAATTGCCATAAGAAAGGAGAGGAGGGAAAGATACGAGAAAGCAATGAAGATGCTCGAAGAATTCAACGTGCAAGCCCGTCATATGATGGATGAAGACGAGATTGAGAAGTTCATTGAAGAAAACATGGAAAAATTGAAAAAAGAAGGAAAAATATCTATTGGATTATAATGGCAGGCATTGCAATAGTCGGCTTACAATGGGGAGATGAAGGAAAGGGGAAAATTACAGATTTTTTTTCCTCTAAAGCAGATTGTGTAGTCCGTTATCAGGGAGGAAACAATGCAGGACATACTGTTGTTGTTGGAGAAAAATCATATAAATTTCACCTTATTCCTTCAGGAGTCATACAGGGCAAGAAAGTAGTGATTGCAAATGGAGTCGTTGTCTGTCCCAAGACTCTTATTGAAGAGATAGATATGCTCCATAGCCATGGTATAGAGCCTGATTTGATGGTAAGTGATAGAGCACATGTAATCATGCCATATCACAGGATTTTAGATGGGGCAGAAGAGGAGCTGCTTGGAAAGAAAAAAATTGGGACAACAAAAAGGGGCATAGGCCCTTGCTATACAGATAAAATTGCGAGGTATGGCATAAGAATGGTGGACATTATTGATGAAAAAAGATTGAAGGAGAAACTGGATATAGTGATTCCAATAAAGCAAAGAATTTTTGATTCATATGGACTTGGGAAAATAGATGAAGAAAAGATTTTGAGAGAATATGTAGAATATGGAAAAAAACTCGAAAAATATGTTGGAGATACAATCTATTTTTTGAATAGCATAATAGATGAAAAAGATATTATTTTTGAAGGCGCCCAAGGCTTTTTACTTGACATTGATTATGGCACATATCCTTATACAACATCATCAAACCCTGTGGCTGGTGGAATATGCAATGGTGCAGGAATAAGCCCAAAAAAAATAGAGAGAATCATTGGAGTGATGAAGGCATATGTAACGCGCGTTGGCATGGGCGCAATGCCTACAGAAGAAAAAGGGGGAGAAGGCAATCATATGGCGGAAAAGGGGCATGAATATGGCACAACTACTGGAAGAAAAAGAAGATGTGGATGGCTTGACTTAGTGGCTGCAAAATATGCTGTTATGGTTAATGATGTAGATGAGATAGCTTTAACAAAGCTTGATGTGCTGGATGGGCTGAAAAAGGTGAAGGTGTGTATTGGTTATGAATATGATGATGACGTCATAGAAAAATTTCCTTCAGCAATTGATGTGCTTGAGAAATGCAGGCCAGTTTATGAGGAACTTGATGGATGGGATGGCTCATGTGGAAAGAAGAAATATGAAGATCTGCCAGCAAATGCAAAGAAATATATAGATTTCATTTCAGAGTGGCTTAATAAGCCCGTCGGTATAATATCAACAGGGGCAGGAAGAGAAGATACAATATTGCTATAAACCAATTTTTTCTGCTATCTCCTTCATTGCTTCAAGAGAGATAGAAAGAAATTCATCTAAGCTCAATCCAATTTTCTTGCATTCCATTATTCTATTCCTATCAATCTTTCTCGCAAAAGATTTATCTTTAAATTTATTTTTCAAAGTTTTTATTTTAACTTCTTCAAGTTTTTTATTAGGCATAACTAAAGCTGAAGCAACTATTAGGCCTGATATGGCATCTGAAGCAATAAGTGCAAAATCAAGTTTGTTCATAGCTTTAAAACCAGTTCTTTCATTATGTGCTCTTATTGCATGTAAGGCTTCTTCAGGCAACATTCCTTCAAGCATTTCTGCAGAAATTTTTCCATGCTCTTCCATGCTTGCCACTTCATAGTCTATATCATGTAGTAAGCCAACTGCCCTCCATATTTCTTTATTCTCTCCAAGTTTCTCTGCAAGCTTTTCCATGATAGCGGAGACTGCAATCATATGTTTCTTCAAATTTTCATTTTTTACCTTTTCTTCAATAAGTTTTATTGCCTCTTCTGGTGTCATAAAAGGATATGACTATTTCTTTAATGAATTTATCTTTTCTTCAAATTCCCTTAGGTCCTTTACTACGTGATTCCCGTTCATATTTCCTTTTCTATCCAAATAAAAAGCCTTTATACCTGCTTTTATTGGGGCTATATAATCAAATTCATAATTATCTCCTATATGAATTATCTTATCCTTTTCGGCATCGAGCTCTTTGCATATCTTTTCATATGCTTCTTCACCTTTTTTTGTCTTTCCGAAGTCACTAACAACAGAAAAAATCCTCGAAAAATATTTTTTTATTCCCAAAAATTCAACTTCAATTTGTATAAATTCATTCGATGCATTTGATGTGATGATCAACATATTTCTTTTGCTAAGCCTTTCCAAAACTTCTCTTACCTCTGGATATAATTTTAATTTATCTACACAACTCATCAAGATATCTTTCCAGCTAGCTTTTAAATCAAATTTTTTTATCCAGTAAACGATATCATACCATTCCAATGCTTCTGGTCCAACTTTTAAATATTCTCGTTCAACGTATCTCCTTGCTTCTTCATATGGCATATTCTCCTTTTCTGCATACAGTTGTGGAATTTTTTCAAGCCATACCGCATCGACATATTCTGAAGATACAAGTGTGCCATCTAAATCGAAGGAAACAATCATTTTTCCACCGCATACACATTTCCTTCCCATTCAAAAATTTTTAACTTCCCTCCTTTCCATCTTTTCGGCTTTCTAACAAAAAATGTTTTATATGTTTCTTCATCCATTACATATAGCCCTTCCTTACTCTCATGCAAAACAATCGCATTTTTCTTTCTAACCTCTACCTTTATTGCTTTCTTCATCTCTCTTTTATAAAGATATTTTTTTTCCTCGTCCATGCTTTCAAGCTCCATTTTCTTGCCGGTAGAAATAATTCTGTAAAGTTTTCCGTCAATTTTAACAAAATCATCTACTTTATATGCGGGAAATCTTATTAAATATGTATCTCTGTATACATCTCTACCATCTTTTCTGCCTACAAGTGATGAGGAGATTCCATATTCTGCACCAAACTCTTCCTTCATTTCTTTCGCCAAAATTGCCGCAACTTTCTTATCGCCGATGTAATAATCAACACCGTTTTTTACCTTCACCCTTTTAGAAATGAAAGAATCTCTTTCTTCAACTCGCCTTTTCACCAACTCATCTATTTCCTTTTCCTCATTTTCCCTAGCTCCTCTTACTTGTAAAATTGCCTCAAAATATCCCCCTTTTATTAATGAACAGCGCCCGCATAGTCTTTCTTTCTCTTTTATCTTTATTTCTTTTTCTTTTCTTATTTTCCTCCCTTCAAAAATTCCAGTGCATACTACTTTCCTTTTACTAACAACAACATCCACATCAATTTCTGCTTCAACCTTACTCCTAATATATTCCTCCAAGTCTTTCCAATGATTTCCTTTCTTCCATTCACCTTCTATCTTATAGGCATTACAATTCCTGCAAAAAGTAATGCTTATTTCATCTGGTATTTTTATCAATTCTTTCTTTTTCAAATAGCAATCAAGACATAGACCATTGTATGTTTTGCCCTTCTTTCCACATTCGACACAGAACATTTTAAATTAAAGCAAATTGAGCATGAGGAATTCCACAAATCTTTATAATATTTTCCCTGTCAATTAGCCCCATTTCTATACCACATTTAACAGCTCTCTTTCCAACTAAATTTCCAATGGTTGCTTGACTCAAATGCCTTTTTAAAAGTTCTTCATCACCTATAACATCTTCATAAAATTCTTTTGATATGCAAAACTCTATCTCACCTTCCTTTAAAGTTTTTCCTATCAGCTCTGCATCACATGCAGCTACGAGAGTTTCGACACCGACTCTGTAAATTTTCATACAAATCTTATTCGCTCGTGAGTCTGTATTTTCCATGTTTTGGTTCAAATATAATCCCCTCTTTCCTCATTTTGCTCAATAATTTTTCAACTGTATCTCTATCCATTCCCTCTTCCTGAGCCCTTATTATTATTTCTTCAACGGGGGCGGGGGCATCCGTTTCATGACATATTTCCCTTATTATGTCCGTAATGATTCGCATCCTATCTTTCTGCGTTTTAGAAATTCCCGTGGTGATGATATCAATATTGAATGTTTGGAGCTCTCTTTCCATCCCTACTTTTGTTAGATAATATTCAACTACTTTTATAGCCCTTTCAGCATCTTCAGCAGATACAACATTTGAAAGACGCATTCTCGCTGACGCTTCAGCAATTCTTATAAATGCTTCAAGTTGGCGTGGCGTGAATGGCACCGTTTCCTTCGACTTTGCTCTCATGTCGACGTAATATTCCTTTATTTTTTCCATTGCTTCATCTGTTAATATTGGGAAAATGTTTCTTTTTGCATATGCAATATATTTCCTCAAAAATTCTGGATCAAAAGCTGGTTTCATTTTTTCAATTTCTAATTCCTTCTCGTGTTCGAACATCTCTCCGTACTTGTGAGCTTCTAAGATATGGCTTGCCATCGCCTCATCTCTTTCCTTATCTGGCTTATCAGTTAGAGGAAAGATTAAATCAAATCTGGAAAGCAAAGCAGGGGGTATGTTTATTTGATCTGCTATGGGAGCATATTCATCAAATCTTCCAAATTTTGGATTTGCTGCTCCAAGCAAGGCACATCTTGACTTTAAAGTTGCATTTATACCTGCTTTTGCAATGCTTATTTCCTGCTGTTCCATTGCTTGATGTAAAGCATCTCTATCCTTTGGAGTCATTTTATCGAGCTCATCGACGCAAGCAATTCCCAAATCAGCCAGCACCAATGCCCCCGCTTCCAGTGTCCATCTACCCTCTCCAAATTCATCGCTTCTGACTGCAGAAGCAGTCAATCCTGCTGCACTGCTTGACTTGCCAGAAGTATATATACTACGGGGAGCCAACTGAGAAATATAACGTAGCAACTGGCTTTTTGCAGTTCCAGGATCGCCAACAAGCAAAATATGAATATCTCCTCTTGTTCTTGTGCCATCTGGCATAAGCTTTGGCACCCCTCCAAAAAGTTGTAAGGCAAGGGCATCCTTCTCTACTTCCAGTCCATAAATTGTTGGAGCGATTGACTTTCTTATTTTTTCATAAAGCATTGGATCTTGACTGATTTCCTTTATTTTCTTCTCATCTTCCTCACTTATTGCAATTTCTTCAAAAGCTTGCTCTTTGATTTCGATACTATTTGCATCCATTACCTTGTTAAATTCTGTAAGCTTTATCCTTCCACTCCTCCTTGCCTGCACTCGCAATACGCCATTTACAGTAATTCTATCTCCAGGAACAATATCTCCAACCAAATCATCTTCAAGATAAATTACGAGGCGCATTGGCTGAGCACCACCTCTCAACCCTTCTGGACTTTCTTGAAGTTCAATTTTTTGTGAGTCAATAAAGCGGGATTCTTCAGTAAGAAGTTTAAAGGAGGATTTTCTCCCACATCCTCCTTGGTCGGAATAACATTCGGAAGGTTCAATCAGAATATTTTCTTCCTGAGAAACTTTTATTATTGCTCCACATTTTTGGCACTGAAAAGCTGCATCCTCGAGCTTCGGCCTTACCTCTGTAACTTTTTTTACTAAACCATCAACAGAAATGAATTTTCCGAGATGGACAGCTCTCAAATCTCTAATTTCAATTTTTCTTGATTCAGGCAGATTTCTTACTCTAAAGCGTAAAAGTGCCTCTCCTGCTGTCTCTATGAGTTTTAAAGCCTCCTCCGCTGCATAAATTGTTTTATATGGTCTTTCCAGCAGATGTTCTGCAAGTTCTGAATCATGTCTATCTATATCCCAGTAATCGAGCACCAAGCTTTTTTTCTCTGGATAAAGAAGAGAAGCACTTTCTATCTTATCTTTGCAATACTCCTGAAAGAATCTTTCCCATTTTTCAATTAAACTCTCTAAGCTTGAGATAGCCACAAATTGTAAACATTTTGTCGTTTATAATCTTCACCCACTGTCTTAAGGCTTTAAAAATTTTTCGGGAAAGAAAAGAGGAGATATGATTCATTTAACCGAAGTGTTTTTAAATATTTTATATTATAGACAGGGGGCAACGTGAGAAAAATAAAGGCTATTTTAATTCTCTCATGTTTCCTCGTAAATTTATTATTTATGCCCATCTCTTTTTCCAATGTTCATAAAGAAATGAATATTTTATGTTACACCGATGGAGTGGAAAAACAAGTTGAAGTAACCCAACAAGAATATGAATATGTTACTAAAAAATTGAAGGAGATAGAGAAATATGGCATATCTTCGGAGATAGGGAAATATGCGGTGGAAGAATTAATTCAATATTTAAAGGAAAGAAAAATCATAGACCCATCTCTTTTTCTGAAATATCTCGAGATAGGCAAGGAAAGAAGCATGCCATATGAAGATTTGCCATTTTGTTTCAACTTATTTTGTTTTGTATATGCTCGTAGTGCAATTGAGGGAGTTCCTTTTCCATGGATTTGTGGACCTATAAGAGCTCTTCTCTTTTGTGGATTTTTATCGATGCTACTATTATTTCTGCATGGAAAAATAAAAAGTAATATTTGGAATACTTTAGAATGGTTGTTTGCAGAGATTTCCATTATGCTACTGGATACTACCAGACCTTTTATATATTCAAATCTTGTTGTTATTGATATTGGTTTTACAACTTGGGGTATAACCTTTGGTATCCTTGGTGTGCAACCCTTTGAGGGCGGTTTATTGCTGGGCTTTACAGGCATAAGAACAGAAGATTATGAGCTATTTGGATTTTGTACTATTGCGATGGGATGGGCTTAATGAACATTATTTATAAACTTTCCAAAAACTGAAAGTCAGGTTCCCTGCATATTATAGAGCATTCCAAGTATTTTAACTAATAAGCATCTATTAATTAATGTATCTAAATATCCGGTAAGAAGAACTTTTTGTGTGATTTTATTTTCGTCCATAATTTTCTTGCGCAATTTTATGATGCCATCTTCTACTTCTTTGTAACATTTCTCTGAAAATAATTGGCGCACTTCCTCGCTATCCAAATAATCTTTTAATCTGTCCCTAAATTCAACAATCAACTTAAAGAATTCCTCCATTTCTTCTCTCTCATTGTTCATGAAAACATATGTGGAGTTAATTTAGATAGTTTTCTAAGTAATTTTTTCAGCAAACTTTTTCAATTTTTCTTCATAGCCATCTTCTAGAGGTCCTTTCATTCCATTTACTCTAATTTTTACATCTGATATCTTAAGCATACCTTTCCTCTGAAGGATTTCATCCATTTTTTGAATAGCCTTTGTTTTGGGACCCAAGTAAGTAGCCATAAGAGAATATTTTGTTTTTTGTTCTAAGTTCAATTTTTTTAGAAATCTTTTCATTTTCCATGGAATACTTCCTATATGAGTAGGAGAGCTAAAAATATAAAAATCTGCCTTTGGCAATGAATCTGGTTTTATTTTGCGAATTGAAAAAGATTTTACATCATTGCCCTTCTCTTCCATTAGCTTCTTCAAATATTCTACACACTTTTTTCCATTTCCATACTTCGATTCGTATAAGATGCATATTTTCATCTATTCTATATGACGATGGCTTTATATTTGTTTGCTTTATACCACCTTTTCTACAATAAGAGTGCATCTCGTTAATATTCCAGCAATTGCCCCCACAGCAACAAGAACTGGAGCAAAAATCGCAAGCGCGCCAACGCCAGCGACCCCAATAGTCAGAGGAACTTCTAATATCGTTTTCCCTCCATGTTTTATGATAATTCTTCTTGCATTTCCCTCTTTTATAATTTCCCTCACTTTTTTGAGGAGTTCGTTTCCATCAATTCTAAATTCTTCTTTTCTAACTTCTTCAGTCATGATTAACAATGTAAAGTAGTTTTTATAGGTGTTTGAATCCTGTTAGGAAAAGCATATTTTGGTTTTTGACAAATATTTACAGCTATTTTTAAATAATTAAATATTATTTTAATTTGGTACAGATAAAATGTATAAGATGGAGTATATAAAGATAGAAAAATTATGGGGTAGAAAAGATATAGAAATTTATTTCAATCCAGATATTAATATCTTTATAGGGAAAAACGGAAGTGGAAAAACAACATTAACAAACTAGCAAGAAATCCCTTGCCTTTAGGCTGGGGATGAATTGCTCTCATATTTTATAGCAACACTTTTCATGCAGGAAAAATT
>VBQI01000022.1 GCA_008297865.1 Thermoplasmata archaeon | reverse complement strand
TGAACAAAATTTTGCTAAATCTTCAGCAAAATTCAACGGAATTAAAACAAAAAATCTGGGCTTAAACCTGAATTATTGGATGGGCTCGGAAAAATATAGAAGAGAAAAAGATATATAGGGAATGATATAATAAATTCACATATGTGGCTGAGGTTAAGACTTTATCTGTTGGTTGGGTTAATGCTTGCTATTCTATATGGAATAATAGCTGGTATTGGCTTCTTGCTTGGGGCATCAGGCATTACTTATTATATCTTCCTTTTTGGGGTGGCAATTGCAATTGTTTTAATTCAATATTTCATTGGTCCAAAGACTGTTGAATGGTCCATGAAAATAAGATATGTGAGCGAGAGGGAATACCCCAAACTTCATAAGATGGTGGAGGAGCTCGCGGGAAAGGCGGGTATACCGAAGCCGAAAGTTGGCATTTCAAAAATACAGATACCAAATGCTTTTGCTTTTGGAAGAACAAAAAAAGATGCTAGAGTGTGTGTGACGGAAGGAATCCTTAAACTTTTAAAAGATGATGAACTAAAAGCCGTTTTGGGGCATGAAATTGCCCATATAAAACATAAGGATATGGCCATAATTACTATGCTGAGCGTTATCCCAATGATATGCTACATGCTTTACATTTCATTTTTCTGGGGTGGTTTGTATTCTGGTAACAGGAGAGATAGCGGGGCAATGGCTTTAATTGGCCTTCTTGCTTTAGTTGTCTATTTCATAACAAGTCTGTTGGTAATGTATGGTTCACGTATAAGAGAGTATTATGCAGATTTAGGAAGCGTTGAGCTTGGAAATAAGCCGCACCACCTTGCGACAGCACTGTATAAGCTTGTTTATGGGAGTGCAAAAGCAGATAAAAAGGCAATTAGAGAGTGTGCGGGGATGAAGGCATTTTTTGTTAATGATCCATCAAGGGCTATTGATGAAATAAAAGACTTAAAAGAAGTAGATGTTGACATGAGCGGAACAATAGACCCTGACGAGTTGTTAATAGTTGCTGAGAAGAAAATAAAGATAAGTAGAACAGATAGGCTTGTAGAATTGTTAAGCACTCATCCAAATATGCTTAAAAGAATAAAACATCTAGCCACTCTCTACAGCAAAGCTGTTTAAATAAAATTTTATTTAGTTTAATTTTTATTTAAAGAAATGTTATATTTAAGGTTGGAATTAGTCGCATGAATTACTTGTGGGAAAATTTACGGAAAATATTTTATCTTCCCCCTGAAAACTGGCAAAAGGTAGATGAAATGGTTTTTGGTCTAGATGACTACTACCTATATAATGCAGAAGAAATCAAGAAAAAAAGATTTGAGGCAATAAAAGAAGCATTCATGCATCATTACTCCAACAACCTTTTCTATCATAGATACTGTAAGGATAACAATGTTAGCCCAGACGATATAAAAAGCGAGGAAGATTTTTCCAAAATACCTCTTATACCAGATAAAGTTTTCAAAGATTATCCATCTGATGAACCTCGCAAACTCTATGAATGGTTATATAGGATTAGCTCGGTTGATATAGGAGCTTTTGATTTTAATGGAAAATCGTTGCAAGATTTTCTCGTATGGGCAGAAAATAAGCTAAAGGGAGTTGTAACCCATTCTTCGGGGACAACAGGAAAATTTAGTTTCATGTTCAGGGACGAAATTACAAGGAAAAGAATGTTTTATTCTGCAGACAAAATGCTTCTTTTTTCGATATATCCTCCCGATAAAGATGCTCAATTTATTTATCCTGGTCCAATAAAAACGCACCTTACAATGGGAAGATGGGTTGCAGAAGGAACAAAAATTTTCAAGGAAGGCAACAGACATTTTCTGACAGAAAGGCCTCTCACGCTTGACATTGTTCGCATTATGTCGGGGCAGATAAATGGAATAGGAGATAAATTTAAGCTCGCATTGATAAAGAAGGCAATGCACAAAGGGCAGATGAAACTCATTAAACTATTGCAGGAAATAGATAAGAGAAAATTACAGATATATATGCTAACTTTTCCTTTCCAGCTGTATGATTTAATGAATTTAATGGAAGAGCAGGGTGTCTATCTGAACTTAGGAGAGAGTAATTCAGTTATCATTACTGGTGGCGGATGGAAAATTTATGAAAATAGGAAGGTTTCATCAAAAGAATTTTCAAAAAGGGTAGAGGAATTTTTTGGTATAAAGAGTAATAATTATAGAGACGTTTATGGAATGTCAGAGATGAATGGATTGGCTTTAGAATGTGAAGCCCGCTATAAGCATTTCCCACCTTGGATTTATCCAATGGTTTTAGATGAAAATGGCGAACAGGTTGACTATGGCGAAGAGGGAAGATTTGCGTTTCTTGATCCCGCCGCCAACAGCTATCCTGGCTTTATAATTACTGGGGATAAGTTGAAATTGCTGGATTCCTGTCCAGAATGTGGGAGAGAAGGGGTTGTAATAGAGGGAGAAATTACAAGAATAGCTGGAGCAGAAGCAAAAGGTTGTGGAAATTTAATGCGGGAATTTATGGTTGAAGAATTGAGGTGAAAAAAATGTGGTTGCATGAGTTAGCAGATAAGGGAGATATTATACCACTGCCTTTACTGAAAAATTTTTTGAAAACAACAGCTCCTCTGATGTATGTTATAGCAAAAAATCCAAAAGCGGTTGCGAGGAATATGAAAGCATGGAAAAAGCGCCTTAGGCAATCAAAGCCACCTTGGGCACATTTGGAAGATGAAAGCAGGTATGATAGCAGAAAAATGCTTACTGAAGAAGATTATGAGGATTTGCCCCCTGTGAACAATGAGAAATATCTTCGTCCTACTCGTATGTGTGAATGCGACTCACCCGATATAAGGGCAGTTGCAAAAAAACTCGGTGCATATGAAAAGGATGATTTAGAGTATGCAAAATCAATCTTTTATTTTGTAAAAAATCAGAAATATTTAGTTTTCAAGCCAATGGTTGGAGCTCTTGGTGTGCTGAAGAGCAAAGGAGGCGTGTGCTTAGATCAAATGAATCTATTAATTGCTTTAGCAAGAGCAGGCGGAATAAGAGCAAGATATAGGCTGTATGCTCTCGCTCCAACAGAAGAAATGTTTGATGTCATGATTAAAGATGACCCAATCATTAGGGAAACATATGAAATGCTTGGATTCCTTGATTCGTTGCATGGGTGCGCAGAGCTTTATGTCGATGGACAATGGATTCAACTCGACCCAACTTTTTCAGATGAGCTCGAGGCTGGCATGGGAATTCCTATAATCGATTTTGGGGAGGAGCCAGCATGGAGGGTAAGGATTCCAGAAAGAGACGTGGTATTCGAAGGCTTTCCAGTTTTCTTCAAAAATCTTTTAATTGCAATTGCCCTCATTCTGAGGGATACTGTCGATAAAGTGAACGTAAAATTAGATGAGATGAGGAAGGCAGGAAGGGAAATACTTGAAGAAATAGGGAAGGAAGAATATAATAAAAAGAAAAAGAAGCAATTCAAAATTGAAATGCCGAGTTTGGAAGAAGTGAAGGCATTTAGGGAAAAGCAGATAATAGCTTGATTCGCCGATTTGTAATGCAATAAATTTTTGAATTACAATGTATATATCAAAAGGGGCCTGTGGGGTAGCTTGGCATCCTTCCAGCTTGGGGTGCTGGTAACCCGAGTTCAAATCTCGGCAGGCCCACTGCAAATACAAATTTAAATAGCTTCCCATTTCTATTTTATGAAATTTGATTTAACATGTAGTATTGCATTAAGCAGAGAGGCAGATGAACTTAAAGAAGAGCTGGATAAATTCCTTAATAAGTTGGAAATTGATGCTGAGTTAAAATGGGAGTTTCGTGGAGACAAGCTTTTAATGAGAATAATAAGCGATAAAAGGCGAAGTCATGAATGGGCATTGCGCATATATAAACAGCTTTCAATATTTTTTGGGAAGCATAAAGTCGGAGTGAGAGGAATTCATCTGGATGAATATGAAATTGAAATTGAAATTGAAAAGGAACCGTTGAAAGAGATTTCGATACCTTTTGCCTCCATAAAATTTGAAGGAAAAATTGTAAAAATTAGAATAGTTGATAAGGAAGAGGAATTTTTGCGTGAAAATTATGTTGATAGAATAATCAGGCTTGTTAAAGAAAAAGTGGAGGCGCAATATTATGAGGGGAAAAAGGAATACTGGCAACTAATATGGCAGAGCGAGGAAAAAAAACCAGTATGGAATAAAGATCCATCTGAAGAAATGCAGAGGAGGGGATGGATTAAATTGTTGGGTAAGGGAAAATGGTTTTATTTTCCGCCAGCCGCAGCAATAATGAGAGCAATGGAGGAAATTGCTATTAAGGAAGTTATCCTGCCATTGGGCTTTAAAGAAATTATACAGCCAATGCACGTCGCTTTTGATACATGGATAAAGACTGGGCATTTAGAAGGAATGGCTGGAGAAATTTATTACGTATGTGAGCCAAAAAGCAGGGAGGCAGAAGAATGGGAAAAATTTGTTGATTTGCTAAAAATAAAGAGAAGCGTTGAAGAAGAAGAACTCATGAAAAATTTAAAAGTTCCTAAGGCGGGCGTTTGCTATGCCCAGTGTCCAAATATTTATTCTGCACTTGCAGGAAAGACAATTGCTGAAGAGGACTTACCACTACTTTTATTCGATCGTTCTACACCTTCAGACAGATATGAGGCCGGAGGAAAGCATGGAATAGAAAGAGTGGATGAATTTCACCGCATAGAGATTGTTTACATTGGAACAAAAGAACAACTCCTTGATATAAAAGAAAAGTTGATTGATAAATATAAGCATGTTTTCGATAACATTTTGGATTTGGAATGGAGAATGGCAAAAGTTACACCCTTTTATCTTCAGCAGGCTGGCTTATTTGAGGAAGAAGATGAAATAAAAGGAACGATAGATTTTGAGGCTTACTTGCCTTATAAAGGAGATAGAAGCAAGGAATGGCTTGAGATACAGAATATTTCTATTGTTGGAGATAAATATACCAAAGCTTTCAATATTAAATCCCAGCATAGCCAACTATGGAGTGGATGCTCTGGCATAGGATTAGAAAGATGGATGGTTGCATTTCTAGCTCAAAAAGGAATGAAACCAGAAAAATGGCCCCCAAGCTTTAAGAAATATTTATCAACGTTGCCAGATATGCCCACGTTTTTGTAAATGTTCCCTTTACTTATGGAAAGGAATTGTTATATATTGAATATCCATACTTTTTGTTCATCTATGGCGGTGTTTCCAGCAAAGTCGTATGCAACGACTTTTATTTTATGTCTTCCTATTGCAAATTCATTCCATGTCCATGTGAAAGGAGAAACGTAGCTCGCATTTTTGAATTCACCGTCTACATAAAAAGAAACATTTGAAATACCTATATTATCGCTTGCATCTGCCTCTATTGTTACCCCTCCAATGATTACCGTGAAAGGCAATGGAATTATTTTTCTATCGTTAAGATAAAGCCCATTCCTTGGTTTAACCAGTTCAACAGTTGGGGGGGTTGTATCTGGAAGAATTGTAAATGTTGCATCGGATGTATCTTGCCCAGTATTAACACCATCTGATGCAATGACTTTTATGAGGTATTTATCTTCCGGTGGAAGCCAGCGAGTATCCAAAATATAGTTGTTTCCAGTAACATCTATATCAATAGGAAGCCATGTTTCTCCACTATCATTGCTATATGATATTGCGAATGTAAGTTCATCTGCATCTGCATCATATGCTTCCCATGTGATTGTATAATTTTCGCCTGGGTGTAAAATTTCGCCACCATTTGGATGAGTAACTGTAACAGTAGGAGAATTCTTGCTCACTATCCTACTTGCCAAAACATTTCCATCTTTGTCTCTTAGCTGAATCTCTTTTGTTCCATTTATCCAAGGAATTCTAAGACAAAAACCTGATATATTTGTTTCTACTGGCGACTCTGAAAACTTAACAAAGGAGGTGTTAAAACCTGCAAGACCGAGTAAATTACCATGTTCATCTAAGAAACCAAAGCTATAATCCCCAACATCTCCTATCTCAGCATCTACTAAGTTTCTTTGTGAGAGATGATAAAATGGATCTATTTCAACTCTACCATCTCTATAAATCAGCCCACTAACAACCATTATTTCAGGGGGGTCTTTTGGTATTTTATTCCATAAAATATTGTAACATTCTTTACATATCCAATCATTCCCAAAAGTTTTCGGTGGGATGGGTGGGCCCATAAAGCATTTTCCTTCTTTCTGCAGGATCCCCTTAATAATCCAATATATAGTAGCAGGACGATTATGATCCTGTAATCCATATGTATGTCCGATTTCATGTGCAGGGGTAGTCCAGTAATCAACTTCGCAAATTACCACTGGGATGTTGGGATAAGCAAAACCATTTGTGGTTGGAGTAGTATCTGGCGAGTTTGCGAATATCCAACCCTTCCTAACTAAGCCTACAACACGAACATTTTCATCTGGGCTAGTCACACGAAATCTTCTTCCTAAATTTTTCAACCAATTAATTTCTTGTTTTGTCGTAGGTTTTCCGGGTATAGTTGGAAAATATAACCTATATTCATTTTTTACATAACCAGCGCAGTATGAAGTTAGGGGATAGGTAGCATATATAAATTCTGCAGATTTAAAAGTCGTTTGTTCAAAGCCCCCAAACATGGCATCAGGTCGATTTCTTCCTACTCGAATGTAAAAGAGTTGCAAGTGCCCTTTTTTCACCTTAAACTCCCCACTTAATTTATTATTATTTATATTTGCTTCTCCTGCTACTGGAACTATTTCCACCTCTATCGTTATTTTCGGCTTAATAACCTCCTTCTTAAGATATTTATTAGGTGGTGGAACCCATGGTTCCAGTTTATGAGGACCACCCTTTTTAATGGTCCTTATTTCCTCGCCAACTACCACCCCATTAACCTTTACTATTACCTTTGTTTTCACATTTTTATTGAAAGTCGACTTATACCAGATCTCAACGAGAGTCGGCTTCTTCTCCACCAATTCAGGACCGGATATTTTTCCAGTTTGACTTATACCAGCACCTTTAACAACCTGAATTGGATAGAACTCCAACAAAATAATATCTGGTGGCGAAATGTTATAATACACCGTCTCTTCATCATATCCATAATTTCCGGCAGCATCGCTTGCCTCTATTTTTATTTTATTCCACCCTTCATGCAATGTTAATGGAATTTCAAAGGAGAAATTGGTAGTTGGCTCTTCCAGTGGCCAGCTGCTTCCTGTCGCTCCTCCCTCCCATTCGTGTGTGTATCCATAGGAAACCACCCCAACATTGTCCGTGATGTATCCCCAGGCGGTTATATTGGGCTCAGTAAAAACACTTCCATTTTCGGGGTATTTCTTAACAACAACAGGCGGCTCTGTATCATTTCCCGATATGGTCACTATCAGAGCATCCGACCACTCGCTTTCCTCAAGGTAAGGCAAATCTCTTGCCTTTGCTTTAACTTCATATATTCCTGGTTCATCCCATGCATGAAAGCTTTGGAATGGATAGCCAGATGCAATTGGGCCAAGCCATCCCGTATTGCTACCATCTCCCCAGTCGATTAAATATTCTAAAGAATCTCCATCTGGATCTGTTGTAACAGTTGAATAAAACAAAGTCTCCTTAACTTTTCCTTCAGTTGGACCTTCTGGCATAGTAGGCTTATTTGGTGGATTATTTGGTGGATTATATGTAACATTCACACTATCTTCGCCCCATGCACCATATATATTTTTGAACCTAACTATAACTAAATTCCATCCTGGATGCAATCCATATATGTCTATTCTGAATTCAACGTATTCGGCGGTTTCAAAATATGATGAATTGCTATATGAACCACCTTGCCAATGCCATTCCCATTCCCAATAATTCATTCCTATCTCATCCATAGCATATCCTAAGACAGTTAGATGAGGATCTGTAACAACGCTTCCATCTTCTGGCGATGTAATGACAACAATAGGCTGTAAAGTAGTTATAAAGCATTCATTGCTTTTGTATGTTATCTTAGCAATAACTTTTTCATTTCTTATTCTTCCTTCTCCTGCTTCATTACTTATAGTGAAACTACTACCCATAAACAACAAGATTATTAGCATAACCAACAATCTTTTTTTCATTTTATCGCCCCCTCATGTGAAAAGCTACCTTGCTAAGAGATAACTTTTCACATGCTAATAATAATCACGATGTGGTTTATAAAATTTGCTGGCAGATATATAAGTTTACGCCATATTACTTGCCTTAGTTAAAATAAAATTTAACTAAGTTAAAATTTTTCTTAAAAAAATTGTTTATTTGTTTAGAGATATAGCCTTAATGCATGAAGATGTCATGGAAAAACTGAACGAAAGATTGAAAGATTATATTCCAACAAATATTTCAACTCCTGTAGAAAAAGCATTGTATACAACAGAAAGTATGTTTGGAATGGATAAAAAGCAAGCAGATGAAATAAGATTTAAGGCGGTGAAATATGCTTTCAAACACCATTATGAGAATAATAAATTTTACAAGAATATATGCAAAGAAAATGGCATAGGACCAGATGATATAAAAAGCGAGGAAGATTTTGTTAAAATACCTTTGCTCCCTCATCGCTTTTTTAAGGATTATCCGTCAGGAAGGGATTTTGCAATATGGCTAACAAATTTAATGTCAACAGAAATTCCAAAAATAGTAATTAAGGGAAAAAATCCATCATATGATGATGTTATCGACGCCTTCCAGCAGGCTGGCATCACAGTATGCTTTAGCAGTGGGACAACCGGAAAATTCACTTTCATACCAAGAGATGAAAAAACATACAAAATGGGGCAGTATGCAATAGCAAGATGTGCCGTAGAAATGCTGAGCCACTGGTGGGATTATAACAGTAATGCCTATCTTCTATTTCCCAATCCAAAAAAGACAAATATATATGTAGGCAAGGTAACAAATGTTTTATATGATTTGGTTAAAGATGTTAGAGTAGCAATAGATAGAAAAATAACTACAGATATACTTAGAATTTCAATGGGAATTACATTCAATTTCAAGGAAAGAATGATGAGCAAAATTGCAAAATCTGCAACAAAGAGAATGAATGAGGGAATGGTTAAAAATATTGTTAAATGGGTTGAGGAAATGGACAAAAATAAGGAAAGAATAATTTTTGCAGGAGCTCCCTTTATACTGAATATGGTTATGGATAGGTTAATTGAAGAAGGAAAAAAATTTGATTTTGGGGAAAGAGGCGCAGTTTTAACTGGTGGTGGGTGGAAAGTTTATGAAGACAAAAGAATGCCAGTTGAGGAATTCCGTAGGAAAGTAGAAGATACTTTTGGTATACCTCCAGAAAATTGCTTAGATTTATATGCAATGGTGGAAGCAAATGGTTTTATGGTTCACTGTCCAGAGGGACATTATTTACATGTTCCAACAACATATTTTCATCCAATGGTTTTAGATGAAAATGGTGAACAGGTTGACTATGGCGAGGAGGGAAGATTTGCGTTTCTTGATTCTTTGGCTACGAGCTACCCCGGCTTTATAATTACGGGAGATAAAGTTAGATTACTCGATTCCTGTCCTTCCTGCAATAGAAATGGAGTAGTTCTTGAGCCAGAAGTAGAGAGGATAAGAGGAGAAGAAGGTAGAGGATGTGCAGAAGAAATGAGGAGAATATTATTGGAGGAATAAAATGTTGAGGGAATGGATAGAAAAAGGATATATTATCCCGTTGAAAATGCTACGCGTAACTCTCGGGGCCCTGCCACCTTTAATAAAAATGATTGTGAAGCACCCTGTATATATAATGAGGAGCAATCAGATGGCACACAAAAATCCGCCACCACCAAATACTCCTCCTTATAAAATTCCGGATTATGAGCCCGACATGCCGTATTGCAAATCAAATGAAAGATATTTGCGCCCAACGCATTTATGCAATTCTCATGCAAAAGAAATAATTGCAATGGCAAATGAGCTTGGAGCATATCAAGTGGATGACTGGGAATATGCAAACAATGTTTTCACCTTTGTTAAAGAAAACATAAAACTGGCATTTGTAGGATTGGACAGAGAAGTGGACACATTGAGGCGAGGCAGTGGTACGTGCATTCATCAACTTTCTCTGTTTGCGGCGCTCTGCAGGGCGGGCGGGCTTAAAGCAAGATACAAACTTTACAGCCTTGCTTTAGTAGAGCCATTATATCGTAACATGGTTGAAGTTTCGCCAATAATGAAAGGATGGTATGACGCCCTCGGCTCTTTTATGCTTCATGGAACTGCAGAGGTGTATGTAAATGGCAGATGGCATACTGCAGACCCAACTTTTACCCCTGAATATGAAGCTGCAATGGGATTACCGTTAGCAAAGCTTGGAGATGATCCTTTAGGCATATGGAATTATCCTGTTGAAGGAACAACCATGTTGCTTGAAGGATTGCCATATGGAGTTGGAATAGCATGGAATTTTCTGGTAAATTTTCTTGGAAAAGGAGAGAGGATAAAAATTGATAAAAGCATGGAAGAGGCAAGGAAGAGGGGGAGGCAAATACTGCAGGAGATAGGAAAGGAAGAATATGATGCCATGAAAAGAGAAAAATACAAGGCAAAGATACCAAAAATAACGCTCGAGAAGTGTCCAAATCTTGTTTTTGAATGAAATTCTTATGCGATGAAATGCTGGGCACATTAGCAAAATGGCTCCGTATATTAGGCTACGATACTGCATATGCAAAGCAGATGAATGACGAGGAAATTATAAATATGGCAAGAAAAGAGGGTAGAATCGTGATAACTAGAGATAAGCTTCTTGCAAGAAAGGCAGATGAATCTCTCTACATAGAAGAAAAGGAGCTCGAAAAGCAGTTGAAAAAAGTTGTTGAATATTTCAATCTTGAAATAGGAGAAAATATTCTTTCAAGATGCACCATATGCAATATCCCAGTGGAAAGAATCAAAAAAGAAGAAGCTAAAGGAAAAGTTCCTGAATATGTATGGGAGCATACCGAAATTTTCTGGAGATGCAAGAAATGTGGAAGAATTTATTGGCTTGGTTCACACTGGCAGAATATGGAAGAAATGATAAAGAGAATAGAAGAAGAGTAGCTAAGAAGAGTAGCTAAGATATATTCACCGTTAATGCTTCACTCCATTCACTTTCTGCCATATATGGAATATCTCTTGCCTTAGCCCTAACTTCATATGTTCCTGGAGAAGTATAGGTATGATAGTTTCCTACAGTAGTTCCATTTGCTATTACTCCAATCCATCCTGTATTGCTACCATCCCCCCAGTCAAACATTATTTCCATAGAATCTCCATCTGGATCTGTAAAATAGGAAGAGAAATATAAGCTTTCTCCAACCTCTCCTTCAGTTGGACCTTCTGGCATAGTAGGCTGATTAGGAGGATGATTTCCTGGATAATAGTATACAGTTACATTATCCTCTCCTTCATTTCCAGCTTCATCTTCTGCAAATATTGTTATTCTATTCCATCCTTCATGAAGTGTGAAATTCCATTCAAATTCAAGATGTTGCACAGGAGGATCAATTGTTCCAGAAGTCCATGTTTCTCCATCTTCCCATTCATGATGACTGCCAATGGAAACAATGCCAACGGTATCATTGGCATAGCCTACAATGGTTATATTTGCTATTTCTGATTCATATCCATCTTCTGGCCATGTTATTTCAACGAAAGGTGGTTCAACATCTTCTGGATAATAGTATACTGTTACACTATCATTTCCTTCATTTCCAGCTTCATCTATGGCATATACTGTCAAGTTATTCCATCCTTCAATTAATTCAATTTCCCATTCAAAAGAATAGTTTTGCGTTGGCGCTATAGTTTCATTATATCCATAGAAGTAATCCAATGCTTTATGTATGTAACCAATTTTAACGATACCAATGTTACTTGTAGCATAGCCTGATAAAGAACAGTTTTTATCCTTCGTTGTCTCTCCATTTTTCGGCGTTTGTATCTTAACTTTTGGTTTACATACTTCTTTTTTCCTGATGACTTTTTGAGGATTCTCTTCTAACAATTTTTCATTTCCGTATATAATTTTGTAGTATTTTTTGATTATCTCTCTATTGAGAATGGCTGCATTCAACTTTAGAGATTCATCAAAAGCTTTTTCAAACAATTCAGTTTGTTCCTTCTCTCCTTTATTTTTATTTATACCGTCTACCAATCCCCCTGTAAATTCCGTTTTACCAAGGTCATCATTAGGGTCTCTTTTCCATCTAATATGCATTTTTTTCAAGAAGAGATATAATATACCCCACTGGGGATCGTTTTCCTTAACTTCCTTTGGTAAATCAAAAAAACTCAAACTATCGCAATCTGTAGAAGTTAAGATAACTTCTATTTTTGGCTGATTATTTTTCATTTTCAAGTTCTCCAAATCATCTATAAAACCACCTGAAACGCATGCATCTATTATCACTTTAATGTTGACGCAATCTTTCATTTTTGCAAGCCAATTCGCTAGTTCATAATCGTATAGAATACCTTCCCACTTTATATTGAGTGCCAAACACGCTTTTTTATGATTTTGTTTTATATCTTTATATTTAAGAATAAGATTAATCTTTTCATTCTTTTTTTCATATTGTAAACCATGAGAAGTGATATACAACAGAAAAGTATCACCAGGTTCTAAATTTTTGCTTGCAGTTTCAATTTCTTCTTTTAATTTTTTCTTAAGATTTTCTCCTTTAAGTATTGTCCCCTTAAATCCTATTTTCGATAAAGTTTCATTCATTCCTTCACAATCTTTTGATGCAGATGGCTTACCTTCGCCCTCCACCAATATGGCCACTTTCTTTCCTCCTTCATTTTCAACGTTTACAGCAACATCGTTCACATCATTGTAATAAGAAGAATTAGATAAAAAGTATGTAGAGAAAACCCAATTATTCTTATCCCAGAATTCTTCATTATTCCATATGCATTCATTGTTTAATACCGGTGGTAAATATCCATCGATTAGTTCTATTTCACCACTCTTGGCATCTATAAAGACATATCTAGTTGGATGAACAAATTGCACATACGGCATGTCATCAATCCAGAAAAACCAAGTTGGAGAGTTTATAATATACTCAATATTTATACTTGAAATTATATCTCCCGCATTCAGAAGGCTGTGTAATGTATAAGCGATCATATCATGATTCAGTTCACTCGGTTTTATCACTTCTTCTATTAAAATTTGTGATGCCTCATCTTCGTTGAGCAATTCATTTGTCCTTATGTTGAACATTAGCATTTTAACTTCATCTTCCGCCTTAGTTTCTTCCAAATCAAAAGCTTCCGCTTTTATGATGTGTGAAAAAAACAAAGTATCTTCCAACAAGCATGTATATGGCTCAACATAATCTGATTTTTTAAGCTCCCCGTCTATATAAAAATCTACTTTTTTAATGTAGTAATCGCTTATCACCTCTGCTTCTATATGTATTTTTCCGATAACCAATGTAGTTCCTGTAAATGATATCTCTCTATCGAAAATATATAAATATCCATCCTTTGGCTTTGTTATTTCAACACTTAAGCTTTGATTTGTATATGATGTTACACTCTGACTCATGCTTATTGATGAACTACTTCCTATAAATAGCAAGACCGCCAATATAACCCATAACTTTTCCATTTTCCGCCTCCTTTGTCATGAGTTAACTTTCTACACGCTAATACAGTAAAAGATTTATAAAACTTATGTTAACAATAGTAAATTATTCAAGCATTTTATGCATTAAGCCAAAAATTCTCCCTCCAAATAGTTGTCTTAGCCAATCAAAAAATCTAAATGAATATGGAACTCTAACTGTTAAGGGTTCAGACCATCCACTTTCAAAACCCATTGCATCTTTGGCTTTAACCCTAATTTCATACACGCCGCTCTCGCTCCATGCATGGGTAGCATTTACTACCTCTCCAGATTTATATGGGCCCATCCACTGGCTCATGCTATCGCCCCAATCCCATTTGTAATATATTTCGTCTCCATCAGCGTCATAGGCAAATGTAGAATATGAATACACAATATTCTTCTTTACTCTGGCAGAACCTATAGGCTTTGATGGCTTTTCTGGTGGATTGCTTATTCGAAGTGCAACAGCCGGATCACCAAGCAAGTTTAGCTGATAGTAGCACCATCTCATCATTGAGCGATTGATTAGATATAGATTATCCTCTTTTGAATCTTGATTCGCTTTTCCAATCGTTATTATATTCTCTCCAAATACAGCATCCCAGAATTCACGATGATAGCGTTGAGAATCGCCATCTGTGCTGAAAGACCAGAAGAAGCCATAGCGTGCATTCATTATAACAGCAAAAGCACTATGTTTTGTTTTTACTGTATGATATTCGGCAATGCAATCTTCGTAGTCAAAAGCCCCAGAATAACAACCCTGAGAATAAATAAAGCAGTATTTATCGTTAGCAAGACTTTCAACATCTTCAATAACCATCTTCATATTATATTCCCAATTTGAATGTCCAAGATGGTTTATGAAATGCACTCCTCCATTTATAACATTCATTATATCTGTAGCATACCATGGAGAAATTCTATCATACAATTTCGTTATAATATATTTGTCAGGTGGTATACCCACCGTTTCATAACCATCTGCATCTGATGAGTCAATAAGCTGATCCAAATAATTTCCTCCAAAACTTGCAATTCCATAGTCACCCATATATTCTCCTGCCATACAAACTTTTCTAAAATAGCTATCAGCCTGCATTTCGATATATGAAACAGTTTTTGAAACAAAATTTTCTGCTTCTTTTCTGTTCCCTACGCAAGCCCTGCCAACATATACTTCTGCTAGCAAGTCGACATCTTTGCCACCGTCTCCATCTGTGGGCTCGCCCCATTTGTCATCATTATCATAATTATAATTTCCATCCAAGCAAGCATAGTATAAGTCAGAGGGCATATAATCCTCATATGGTATAACATTTTCATCTCTCCCATATACCCACAGATAGCGTGCTGGTATTATATCAACATCTCCACCAATCAGCACATATTCTATGCCCATATTCAAATAAGCTTCTCTTATGAAATTCCTTATTTCTTCTGGACTATCGCTACCAACGTCGTCTAAGGTTTTAATTACTGTTTTAATTCCTCTTTCATTATGACAATCTTTTAATTTCTCAAATTCTCTTTTGAAAGGCGTAAGAATGAGGAGGTCATATTCTTCTTTTCCATCTTTTATTTCATAAGTGTAGGCAACATCGGGATTGTCTACTTTTCTCATTACTTCTTGCCTATCTTTTTCTAATCCACGGTAGAGTGAATTCATGTCTCCATGAGCCAATTCAACGTATACTGTCAAATTTTTGTAATAGTAAAGTTTACCTTCTGAAGGAATATACTGCACGGGGTAAAGTGTTAAAACAAGAATCTTATATCCTCTAAAAGCATAGATGCCGACTTTTGCGAAAAGCTTTCCAGGAAATTGGCTGGAAGAAGAATAAACTTTTTCGTCAGGAATTATGGAGGGTTTCTGCATTATATGAATAGATTTTTCAATCGGTATTATATGGTAGCCTGAGCCCAGAAAAATTTTTTCTTTAGCAATAACTTTTATTTTTGCAACTTTTGTTTTTTGAGGGAGTAAAATATATGCACCCTTTGAAGGCAACGCAGGCTCTCCAGCCCTGCCGTTAATTGCTGTCCCATTCATTTCTATTCTATCATATAAAACTCCGTCAATTTCCATTTTTTTTATAATCGGCTTATCAAAGGAATAAGAAACTTCAATAGTCATATTTTTTCCATGGCTTACAGTAGGCAACAAAAGTATGAATATTACAGCTACGAATACCTTATTCTTCATTTTTTACCTCCCACGGATTGAAAGCTGGGTCACCATACAGCGTAAATTCATGCAGGCATACATATTTCTTCTCCAGTGCCTTCGTCTCCTCCAGCCCTGTTATTTTTCCAGTAAAATTAGCTAGAGGAGGAGTCCACAAGAAAGTGGAATTTGCATCCTTTGGCAAGTAAACATTTTTTGCATTTCTCAAAGCCATGCCCACTGTTGCATTATTTTCAATTAAGTCTAGAATGAAGTCCTCTGCGAGTAAGGCGCCGAAATGCAAATCTGGATATTTGCAATATCGCTTTAAGTTGAGTGTAGCATTTAAATATCCATATATGCCAAATCCTTTGAAAATTAAGCCCGGCTCTAGATAGCCTGGATCAGCAGTATAGCGGGTAGAAGCAACAAATGAATTTACTCCTGCATGAATATATGCCTGGCTAAGACAATTTTCTGGAAGCAAGCCTTCTATCTTTCCAACTAGGCAACTTTCTATAAAAGCAACGCTTGGCTTATACTCCATGTTGACAATATGACGTACGTCAAAGCTTCCTTTGCCAGATAATCCCGTTTTAAGTCCCAGTCCAAATTGATCAAATTCGAGCATATCTCCTGCTTCATATAAATAAAAGGTGCCATGATTGAATGCAAAAATATAGTTGCTTTCAAGCTGATATTCTGCTCCTTTTCTTTCAAATAAAATGCCTGTACGCTGCGCTTCCAAGCGATATGCAGAGAAAACATTAAAGCCATTTTTCTCGAAGTCATGGCATATTCGTGCATTTATAAATTTGCTTTCTCCTGTTGGAAATTTTGTTGGCTCTTGCCTCACTGGACCAAAGCCTATGATGCTTTTCAGCTTATTCACGAGAGGGGTTACAACAGGAATATACTGAAATTCTATGCCTGTTCCTGTCTGAATTGTCGCATTTCTCTTCCATTCTCCTTCTATAATCTCATTATAGAATATTGTCCTCGCTATTAAAGCAGAGCAATCTTCTA
>VBQI01000021.1 GCA_008297865.1 Thermoplasmata archaeon | reverse complement strand
CATTTTTTCCATCATTATCTGCATCCCCAACAGGCTGAGGACCTTCATAACGAGCAGACCACTGGCTAAATTTGCCATAACTTTTCTGCCACTGCACCTCAAAATGTCCATTTATGCATGTTGTCGCCTCAATAAAATCGCTTTTGCTTATGCTCCATTCTTCTCCTGCTTCAATGAATGTAAAAGATAGAATTAGGAGTAGAACCATTATTTTCTTCATGAAGAATAAATGACGGATAAAATTTAAACATTTCTTTGTGTCTGATAGTAAAGTTTAAATGAGACTTTTATTATAATCTCGAAGCGGGGTGGGGTAGTCAGGAAAACCCGTCGGGCTCATAACCCGAAGATCCGTGGTTCAAATCCACGCCCCGCTACTATTTCTTCAGAAAAATAATTGAAATGGCTGAAAAAATGCTGATTGCTGCACCATAAATAAAAGTTGCACTTGGATTAATCTGCCACAAAAATCCAGCTATTAAGCTCGATGGTAGAGAAGCTAAGCCTATGACAGTATGGAATGTTCCTAAAGCAGTAGCTCTTAGTCTTTCTGGAGATAAATCCGATACATAAGCCCGCTGGTTACCATCTACTATGGCATAAACTATACCATAGAGAGCAAATAAAATTATGAAAGCCATCAATGAATTGAAAAATGCAAAACCGAGAGAGGTTAAAGAAAACAGTAAATAGCCGAATCCAATAACTTTCTTCCTCCCTATTTTGTCGGAGAGTTTGCCAAAAGGGATGGCAAATAAAGCATAAAAAATGTTGAAAAGAACATATAGGAGAATGGGCATTGACAATTTATCTGTAAATACTTCCTGTGCTCTCAAAATAAAAAACATATAGCTGAAATTTGCTAAGGCAAATAAACTAGAAATCAAAATAAAGAGTTTAAGATGATATGGGAGATTCTTCAAACCTATCTTAAAATTTATATCCTGTGGCTTCCTTTTTTTCTCTTTCACAAAATACAATGGAATTAAAGAAAGAAAAACAAGAGTTGCAGCACTAAATATGATGGTATTGAAACAAAAGCCAAATAGCCAGAATAAGAGAAAAGCAATGATTGAGCCTAAGATTGCACCTGAAGTATCTAATGCCCTATGGATACCGAATCCCTTTCCTCTTTCTTCTGGCATTGAATCTGCAATAATGGCGTCTCTGGGCGCTGTCCTTAAGCCCTTGCCAATTCGCTCTAGACTAGCGGAAATCAAAATATGCTGCCATATTTTAGAGAATGCTAAAAATAATTTAAAGACTCCTGAAAGTAAATAGCCACAAGAAACAAAAACCTTTCTTTTGCCAATTCTATCAGACCAGTAGCCAGAAAAAACTTTTAGAATACTTGAAATGCTATCTCTTAGCCCTCCAATTAGCCCAACAATTATGGCACTACCTCCTAAAGCTGTAATAAACATGGGCAAAATAGGCATTATCATTTCGCTACTCAAATCATTCAAAAAACTTACAACACCCAGCAAAAGTACATTTGCACTAATCTTTTTTATATATTTATTCATTCATAACCTCCTCAATTAATTCCCTAATTTTCTTTCGAGCTTCTATGAGGATATGCTTTCCTTTTCTTGTAATTACATAATATTTCCTTATCTTCCCCCCTATGTTTCTGATTTCACTCTTTAAAAACCCCTCTTTTTCTAAGGAATGCAAAATAGGATATAAAGTGCCGGGGCTCACATCATATCCGTGTCTTTTAAGCTCGTCTATCATTTCAACACCATATATCTCTCCTTTACTTGCGTGATAAAGTAAATGTATTCGAATAATGCCTAAGAAAAATTTCCGTTCCAGTTTCATACTATCGCAATTCGATATCGGGATACGATATATAAAGTTTACTTCCCTTGTTTCTTGCCTCGCTTTTTCAAGTATATTGCAACAGCTATTACAATTGAAGTTGTTATGATAGATATTAGAATAATCATGTTAATATTTGTTTTTTCTTTTATTGCCTGCATACTAATAGAAATTGGAGAAGAATAGGAACTATTCATCGAATTTACATAGCTGTAGTTTGCTATGATTAAAGCCTCTCCTCTCCCAGCTTCTTCTGGGCTTATAACGATCTTAACAGTTTTTTGATTATTTCCAGAAAAAAGAGAGGGAATAACAAAATCCTTTGGCTCAAAATCTATTTCCCATTCATCAGAAATGTTAATTACTTCAAGTTTTACTTTAACGTCTCCATTACAATAATTTGTAATTATCATATCAATTCTTTCTGTTTCACCTACTTTAATTTTCAAATTTTTGAAATCAACATTTGGAATGGTTAATCCGATTCCATTATCAAGAAAATCCATTGTGACGTTTATTTCCTTATAAACATGTGTCTCTTTAATTCCAATTGAGCTTGGAATATAAACGTGCAATTTAAATGAATGTGGAATAAATGCTTGAACAACATCAGAAGTTTTTATATTAATCTGCACACTTTCTGTATCATTTCCTATCCAGCCATAAACCGGCAGGGTAAAAGTGCTTGGTGAAATGCTTACAGTCAGCCATTCTGGAACATTGACAGCTTCAATATGTACTTCAGCCTTTGATGGAAATATTGAAAAGGAACTCCAATAAAATTCAATTTTTGCAGTAATTGTTTCCATTGAACGTGCTTTTATCATTACATTATTATCAACATAAATATCAATATTGATTTCTTTCTTTAATGTGGAAGCATATCCGCTTATGGCTAAAGCCACCATTGTCGTAACTAAAAATGGTAATATTTTCACAGCAAATGTAGTCAAATCCTAAATATATCTTTTTCCATCATCTCCTTGCTGCCAGAAAAATAATAATCGCCCCTAAAAATATGGCAATCAGCCCCATAATAAATGGGATTATGTCATTTTCCTTTTCTTCCATAAATTCAATTGATATAATCTCTCCAATTTTTGGGGTAAATGAAGAATAATAAAAATCATTTTTGTATTCCAAAGAAATATTTCTTCCTCTCACAAATTTATCTGTTCTGATTATAATCTCCATTTCCTTTGTTCTATGAATAATTTTCTTCTCAAACTTGCCCTTTATTTCATACTGTATTCTGATAGAAATATTGGAAAGAGGTGGTATTTCTATTCCATATTTCTTCAGATTAATTGAAGCGGTATTATTTAGAATGTTGTACTCTTCATTGTATCCATCAAATAAGACATTTACTTTTGGTGAATTTGTCCATATGGTTATATTTCCATCATAATTTTTCTTGCCATTATTTTTAATTACCATTTCTTCCTTTACATACTGCTCTTTTATCTCCACCTTATGAAAATTAACTTCTAACGTTTCCTGCTGTTTCTTTTCCTTTTCTCCAGCATGGCAGGCGGTGGCAATCATTATAATTGCTATGAGTAACACAAGCTTTTTCACCTTGTTATAGAATTTTATAACATTTAAAGTTTTCTGAAGAATTCATTCATATTCTATAGGATCTTCAATGCCTGCTTCCTCAAAAGCTTTCATACGAAGTCTACAGGAATCGCATCTCCCGCAAGCTTTTTCACTCTCCCTATAACAACTCCATGTTTTTTCAAATGGCACACCAAGCTCAACGCCCTTCTTCACTATTTCAACTTTAGAAAGATAGAGTAAAGGCGCCTTTATTTTTACTGGATATCCTTCAACTCCTCTCTTTGTAGCAAGATTTGCAAGTTTTTGGAAAGCTTCTATATATTCTGGTCTGCAATCTGGATAGCCTGAATAGTCAACAGAATTCACACCAATGAAAATTGCCTCTGCCTCTATAACTTCTGCATATGCTAGGGCATAGGAAAGGAAAATTGTGTTACGAGCTGGAACATATGTAGGAGGAATTCCTCTGCCTTCTTCCGGTACTTCAATTTCATCAGTTAAAGCTGAGCCACCTATTTGGCGTAAGTCGGCTTTCAATATTTTATGCACAGCTTTTAGCCATTCAGCAATTTGGCGGGCAGATTCCATTTCTTTTTTGTTTCTTTGCCCATAGTCAAATGTTATTGCATGCAATTTATATCCTTCCTCCTTTGCAATTGCAGAAGCAACAGCAGAATCCATTCCACCAGAGAGTAGGCATACTGCTATCTTCTCCATTCTGCCCACGCTCCCTGACCAAAGCCTTCGTCAACACCTATTTTTATTTTTTTGATGTTATTCTTCTCTATAGCGGGGGTAAATTTTTTTAAAATATATGAGGCAATATTCTCCGCAGAGGATGAATAAATTGGTAAAAAAACACAGTCATCCCTTGGAAAAATGTATCTTTTCCCATTATATTCTACTTCTACCTCCTCTCCTTTTTTTATTTCAAGCTTTCCTTCTGTAGGAATTATAACTTTGTGATCGAGCTCATTCAATATTTCTCTTATTTTCTTTTTTACTATTCTGAAATCAATTACTATACCTTTTTCCATTTCTCCTTCTAAAGTTACATGAACTGCATATGTATGTCCATGTAAATGAGAACATTGTGAATAATCTGGCAGGAAATGGGCTGAAGAAAATATAAGGTTGTTTTTCCATCCATCTATGTGTATTTCCATGCAATTTTATTATAATGTAATATAAATTCATTGTGATGCCATCGCTATCTTTTTAAATATAAATGCATTATTTAAAAGATGTTTCAGGGAAAAATAAAAGCTGATTTTATAAAAACCATAATAGATGCTACCGCTATACTAGTGGATGAGGCAAAGTTTAAACTCATGCTCGATGGAGTTTATGGAAGAACAGTTGATCCCGCACATGTTGGTATGATTGATTTCAAATTAAAAAAAGAGGCATTTGAAGAATATGAGAATAAGGAAGAAAGTGAAATAGGCATTGATTTAGAAAAGCTGAAGGGAATCCTGAAAATTGCTGGAGCTGAGGACATTGTTGAGATGAATTATCAAAAAGAGGAAGGGAGACTGATTGTGACTGTCAGAAATATTACAAGGAAAATAAGCTTACTCGATACTTCAGAAATGCATGATACAAAAATTCCAAGCCTGGATCTCCCTGCAGAAATTGTGGTGGCAACGGAGCAAATACACCAAGCTATAAGGGCAGCGGAGGCAATCTCAGATCACATCACACTTATAGCGGATAAAGATAAATTTGAAATGGTTTCAGAAGGCGATACCGATGTTGTTGAAATGCAGATACCAAAGGAGCAGTTATATAGTCTGAAATGCGAGGAAAAGGTTAAAAGCATGTTTCCGCTCGATTATTTAAGTGACATGATTAAAATAGCCAGAGGGGCAAGTGATGAAATAACGATAAATCTTGGAAACAACTATCCCGTCAGGCTAAGTTTTGAAACCGCTGGCGGCTATATAAAGATAGTCTATCTGTTGGCACCGAGGATTGAATCAGAATAACTTCTTTTCTGCTTTTCTTTTCAACAACTGTTTTGACATAAATTTCAGCCCTGCCATTTCTTTCTCTTTCCATAATGATTTCTCCATTTTTAGCATCATATTCCCCTGAGGGAACAACGAATTTCAAATGGCATATCATGTCTCTTTCCAGCTCGTTTTCTACAATGGCAGTATAATCATTCTCATAGGTTATATTTAAATGATATGAGGGGATAGAGTATTCTGGCTCTCTGTAGTTATATGATGCAATACTGCCATTTTCTATTTCAATAAGTCTGTAGCCCCAGTATGCATCGTCTTTGCCAAGACTACTCGCTACAGTAGTGGTTGTGATGAATATGGTTCCATTTATTACAGTAATGTTATCATAATGAACATGTCCAGCCATCACTGCATCAACATCATATTCATATATTAATGAAAGAATTTCTTTTCTGTTGTAATATTCATTTCCCAAAAGCGAATTTCTTTTTGTATCCCAAAGTGGATTGTGATGCATGAACATGAACGTTAGATTTGCATCATTTTCCATTAAATCTTTTTCAATCCATTTTAACTGTTCGTCACTTATATATCCTCCCCAATTCAAAGGAATAAATAATAAAGTTATTCTCGCATATGGTGGCCAATCATAAGAATTTACAGCCAAAAAATGGTAATTTCCATAGTCGAATGAATAATAGAGGGGGCCAAAATATTCCTTCCAAAAATTAAAGCCATCTTCTCTAAATTTAAAATAACCATCATGGTTGCCAGGGCAGAGGAAAGTAGGCACATCAAAAGACTGTAGAATTTCATAACATTTTTTATATTCACGAGTATACTCAAAAGGATAATATTGTCCATATACCAAATCACCTGATATTATAACAAAATCTGGATGGAGTAAATTTATTTCCTCAATGCTCTTTTTTGCAGCTTTCCATCTTATCGTTTCTTTAATATTAACTCCTATTCCTCTTGGGTCACCAATATGAAAATCGGAAGCATGGACAAAAGAAAATGTATCAGAAATTTTTTCAACAACACTTACAGCCCTAGGCTCAGTGCAATGAAAAGAATAACCATTTCTTTCAATTACTATAGTAAGATTATATAGTTCCTCAGGCACATTTAAGGGAACAATTACGCTTGCACGCCAACCTGATGAATCTTTCAAAATGCTGTTAACTGAAAGCTCAAATTCATCTACAACTGGTTCATATGCAGTGGAAATGATTGCATGAAATTCATCAAAATTTTCTGAGAGAAAAATTTATTGTGAAACTCTTCCCCTTTTCAACTATTGCAGGATATGTTGAAAGGGGATAAACAATGTCTATATCTCCATTTTCTGTCGAATTTTCCTTCCTTTCCTTTAACAATGTTTGACACGACAAAGAAGGAATTGGTAGGAGAAAGACAGTTAGAACAATTACAATTAGCTTTTTCATGGAAAATATACTCTACATGCCTTAAAACTTTCTGGATTCAAAAAAGTTTAATGTGGGTTCGCATTATAGAAATGCCACAATGATGAAGAGCGCTTTGCTGAGGGATGAGGAATGATGGGCGAGCTGAGTGGCATTTATTGTGATAGAGAGATTCCAAAGTAATTGATTAATATAGACATGCCAACAGAAAGTAAAAAAGTTTATCCTTGATTTTCTAATATTAACGGCATTTATTGCGAAATTTTTTAATAAAAAACTCACTTTAGTATAAGATGGATATTACTGAGCTGGAAGAGCAAAAGAGAGAACTGAAAAAAAAGTTGTATGAAGCAAAGGAGCTTAGAGAAAAATTGAATAAAGATACAAATGAATTGAGGAAAAAGAAAAGAGAAATAGTTAGCCAACTAGAAAAATACAGAAAAGAAGGGTTAATGCATAAGCAGAGAAGAGACGAAATCAATAAGCAGGTTGCAATAGCTAAAAAGAAAAGGAGTGAGCTAAATAAGGAATACGAAGCAATAAAAGAGAAGGTTGAAGAACTAAAAAAGAAATATTTTCCTAAGGGTCCTTCTCTTGAAAGTCTGCAGCAAAGAAGAGAAGCTCTTGAATTTAAACAGATGACACAACAGTTAAGCAAGAGGGAGGAAGAGGAAATAATAGAAAAATTGGCGAAATTAAATAAGGAAATAAAGGAAAGGGAGAAAATATTAGAAAATAATAAAGAATTAAAAGAATATGTAGAAAAAGAGAGAGAGTTGAAGATAAAAAGTGATAAAGAGCATAAAAAAGTGAGGGAGCTTGCTGATAAAGCCCAGAGAGAACATTTAGAGATGCTTGAATGTTTTAGGAAAGTGAATCAACTTAGGAATGAATTGAAAAAAGTGGAGAGAGATTATATACTTACCCGTTTAAATGCTGATAAAGCTCATAGAGATTTTGTTTCTTACATAAAGAAGATTAGAGAGATAGAAGGGAAAATTAAGGAGATAAAAGAAAAAGAGAAAATGAAGGAAATTGAGAGAGAAAAGGATATTTTACTTAAAAAAGCAGATGAAATATATCAAAGGTTCAAGAAAGGGGAAAAGCTATCAACAGAGGATTTGCTACTCCTCCAAAAAGCTGGTTTAATATAATTATCTTTCCCATGGGTATTTTTTACATAAATATTCGCTCCAGAACGGAACAAATCTAGAGAGTTCATCTTCTGTGCAAATTTTCATTTCTCCTTTTAATTCATTGAGATTTTTTCCAAGATTTATTTCTTTTAAAAATTTCTCAAGCAATTCTTTTGCATTACAAAATTCTCTCCTCACCTTTACAAAAATTCTTCCATCTTTTTCAAATGGTTTTCCAACTGCCAGTCTGCTTTTACTCCATTTTTCCTTGAAAGCTCTGACATGCTCCTTTTCATGCAGTGGTGGGCCAATATGCAATTTAATTTTGTCTATTTCTATACTTTTTACCTTTACAGCAATAAAAGCATCTTCATTTGCGTACCATGTTTTTTCCAATACCTCAAAGTCATACTGCTTCAACAAATTTTCAATACTGTGTGCAGCTTTTTTCAGTTGCGGATAAAGAATATCATCAACAATATCAGGCTTTTTGAAACAAATTCCAACAAAATTTTTTATTTTTTCTCTGATTTCATCCCTTCGCAACTCTGGAGGAGGCTTTGGAAAGAAAAATTCCATTTTTGGACGACGCAGAAATTCCTTGGCTGCAAACTTAAAGAGATTAAGCTTTTCTTGGGAGAGAGCAGCCGCCACATTGCGAGAAGGATCGACAGGATCTATGAAATATGGCTCTATTTCGTCTGCATTTTTCAGCACGTTCAAAAAGCTGCCATATTTCAGAATGAAAAGCTCTGCAAGATAGCCAGAAAAACCTTCTATTTTTGCCTCTGCTCCATAGCATCCTATGCCCTTTAGGAACTGCTTGAATATTCTGACTTCATTTTTCATTTCTTCCTTTAAATTTTCTTTTACATACGTTGTATGGAATGGAGTCCTATCAACTGCGCTTAATTTTTTTGTTGCATCCTTAACTTTATAACATGGAACAATGTCTACTGTATATCCTTTATAGAAACCCCTTATATATGGATGCTCAGCATATTGAATCTTCCAATCATCGAGAATTTTTTTACCTATGGATATGACAATGTGCTCCATCTCCTCTTTTTTGTATGAAGGAGGGAAAAGCAAGAAAAAATCTATATCTAAAGAATTTTTTAAATAAGTTCCTTTTGCAACAGAGCCCACGAGCATTATCTCCGCATCTTCAGGCTTCTCCTTATCTATCAGCTTTTCTATTTCCTCAACAATTTTTTTTATCTTTTTCTCTTCTTCTTCAGTTGGAGAAATTTTCTCCAGCACTTCTTCGAGTAATTTCATAGTTTTATTTCCTCCACAGTCTTATATATCGGCCCCTCTGGCTTTAAAATACTCTGCTTCAACTTTATTGATTCGCAATATATTTCACCAAACTCCTTTGTTCTATTTTCCTCAACGATTTTAATAATCTGTTCCTTTCTGTAGCCACTTTTCATTCTTGCTATTGTAACATGTGGCTTATGCTCCTTTTCTTTTTTAAAGCCAAGAGATGAAATTCTTTCATCAATATTTCTTGCTATCTTCACTGCTTGCCCCTCATCATGAAATCCGAGCCATATTACACGAATATTTTTCAAGCTTGGGAATACTCCCATCCCTTTTATTTTTGCTTTAAATGGCTCAATATCCTGAACAGCTTCTTCCATTATTTTCTTTATTTTGGGTATAATGGCTTCGTCAATTTCTCCCAGAAACTTGAGGGTTAAATGCACATTAGATGGTGAGACAAATTTTAATTTTGCTTCTGTTGCCTCCAGCATTTCATATACTTTTTCCATTTCATCATTCATTTCCACATCTATTGCAATGAAAGCTCTCATCATGCTAATAGTGATGCCAATATTTCTTTTTTACCAAAAATATGTATTAAAATCGATGAAAAGTTGTTTTTTCAAATCTTGCAAAATATCATTTAAAAAAGAATAAGGAAATCGATAGGATAAAGGAAACATAATGGTTTAAATGAATAGAAGATGATTGCTTTTATTCGATTCCCCTTTAAGTTGAATAAAGAGTAAACCGATCACCATCTTCCTTTCTGCAATTGAGTTACTAAAATTATTCATTCTTCAATTTTCTTTATGACTCAACAACATCCTCTTGACTCAACAAATTCCCCATCCAAAAAATAAAAAAGTAAAGTTACATAACAACATGTGAAAGTACTGCCAGAGCATGAGGCAAAAAAATTACTCATTGAATATGGAATTCCAACAACAAAATTTGAAGTAATAGAAAAAGACGAAGACATAGAACAAATAAGGCTTACATATCCTCTTGCCTTAAAAGTTTCTTCTCCAAAAATTCTTCATAAGACCGAAGCAGGAGCATTGAAGCTTAATATAAAAAGTAAAGAAGAGCTCATTGAAGAATACAGGAAAATGAAGGAAAAATTTCCAGATGAAGTTTTTTTGGTAGAGGAGATGGAAGAGCAAGGAGTGGAGATAATTGCAGGAATTGTAAACGATGCCATATTTAAGAAATGCATAATGGTTGGAATGGGGGGCATATATACAGAAATATATAAAGATGTTTCATTCAGAATGCTTCCTGTTGGCAGACATGATATAGAGGACATGCTCATGGACTTGAAAGCCCATAAAATATTTGAGGGCTTTCGTAGGAAAGTCGATAAAGATGCATTGATAGACATTCTTTTAAAAATTTCAAAGATAGGAGAAGAAATGCATATAAAGCAAATGGATCTCAATCCAATTTTTCTGTATGAAGAAGGAGCAAAAGTTATTGACGCAAAAATAATTATGGAGGAATAAAATGGAATTGTTGGGAGTGGGAAAGAAAATACTGCTCGGAAATGAAGCAATAGCCAGAGGGGCTTTAGAAGCGGATGTTGACATTGCTACAACATATCCCGGCACACCTTCATCGGAAATAGCAGATAGCCTTTCGGCAGTTGCAAGATATCTGAAGAGTATTGGAGAGGAGCCAAAATTTTATTTTCAGTATTCAGTGAATGAAAAGGTTGCGCTTGAATTTGCCGCCGCCTCTGCCGTCAGCGGGCTGAGGGCGTTGACTTGCATGAAGCATGTGGGTATGAATGTAGCAAGTGATGCATTCATGACTTATGCATATGTTGGATGTAAGGGAGGGCATGTCATTGTAACTGCAGATGACCCAAGCTGTCATTCGAGCCAGAATGAGCAGGACAACAGGCTGTATGCAAAATTTGCTTCTCTGCCAATGCTCGAGCCTTCTAGCCCGCAGGAAGCAAAGGATATGACCATGGAAGCCTTTAAGCTATCTGAAGAACTTGAATTGCCAGTTATACTTCGCACTACTACAAGGATTTCTCACACTCGTGGGGTTGTAGAATGCAATGAATTTGAAATGAGTAAAAAGCATGGAAAATTTGAGAAAAATGGGTTGATGGTAACTGTTCCAGATGTTGCCCGCAAGCTTCATCCAATTTTACTTGAGAAAATGGAAAAGGCAGAGAGAATTTCCGAAGAAAGCAAATTTAACATAATAGAAGACTTTGGCGGAGAGGATGGTATTATAACTTCAGGAGTTTCATATAATTATGTTAGGGAAGCAATAGATGATTTGGGAATAAAATGCAAGCTTCTGAAGCTTGGTATGAGTTATCCGTTGCCCAGAAAGAAAATCATTGATTTTATGAATGGTTGCAGAAGAATACTGATAGTTGAAGAACTTGAACCATTTTTGGAAGAGCAGATAATGGCAATTGCAAAAGAAGAAGGTGTTAACGTTATAATTTATGGAAAAGGATACAGTTCTTTAAGCAGGTGCTATGAATATACTCCGGACATAGTTGGCAAGGCAATGGCAGATTTTTTTGGAATGGAATGGAATAAGAAGGAAATGAGCATAAATGTTGCTCCACGCCCTCCTGTTTTATGTCCAGGGTGCCCGCATCGTGCAACATATTATGCAGTTAAACAGGTAGCTCCTCCAGATACAATATATCCAACTGACATAGGATGCTATACTTTGGGCTTATTGCCTCCGTATAAAACAGCAGATTTTCTGCTTTGTATGGGTTCAAGCTTTGGCTCTGCCTGTGGATTTTCTCATGCAACAAAGCAAAAAGTTATTGCTTTCATTGGTGACTCAACATTTTATCATGCAGGCTTGCCTCCTTTAGTTAATGCGGTGCATCATAATCATGACTTTGTTGCCATAATTCTGGACAATTCAACTACTGCAATGACTGGGCATCAGCCTCATCCTGGAAGCAATGTAGATGGAATGGGAAATGAAACAATGGCAATGGATATGGAAAGCGTTGTTAGAGGCTTAGGGGTAAAGCATATCGAAGTTGTTGATCCTCGCAATATAGAGCAGACAAAAGAAGCTGTAAAAAGAGCATTAGAATTTAAAGGGCTATCCGTTATAATCTCAAAAGCTCCGTGCATTTTGCTTGGAAGAAAAAAGAGGGAGAGAGTAACATATGAGATAGATCAGGATAAATGCAAGAAATGCAAGATATGCATAACAAAATTTGCATGTCCCGCCTTCTACTTTGATGAGGAAGATATAAAGATAAATGAAAGCCTGTGCACAGGATGTGGTGTATGCGTGCAAATCTGCCCGTTTAATGCAATAGGGAGGAAAAGCGAGGGGATAAAATGAAGAAAAGCATATTAATTGTAGGCGTAGGAGGGCAAGGTGTTTTAACAGCAGCAAATATACTTGCAAAATCGGCTTTAAAGGAAGGGTACAATGTGATAACATCTGAGTTACATGGAATGGCTCAGCGCGGCGGAAATGTTGAATGTGCAGTGCGTATTGGTGACGTACTCTCGCCCATAGTTGCAGATTTTTCTGCAGATGCTATTCTTTCCTTCGAGCCTTTGGAAGCGTTGAGAAATCTGAAAAAAGTAAAGGAAGAAGGCATTGTAATTACAGATGTTAATCCCATTATTCCACCTTTAATTTCGCTGGGCATGGGAAGCTATATGCCTGTAGAGGAAATATTTGAAAAAATTTCCTCTCATTGCAAACTTTTGAAAATAAATGCAGATGAAATTGCAAGGAAAGCAGGAAGCTTATTGGCAAAAAATATTGTTATGCTCGGCGCTTTCAGTGCCCTTAACATCTTTCCGATAAAGGAGGGAAGCATTCTGGAAGTGATAAGAGAAAGTTTTCCAGAAAGATATGTGGAAGTGAATATAAAAGCATTTGAAATGGGAAAGGAAAGTATAAATGAAGATATGAATGAATCTATATGAAGAAACATATAAAATTGTCAAGCAGATTCCGAGAGGCAGAGTATCTACATATGGTGAGGTAGCAAAAGCTTTGGGAGACATAATAGCTTCTCGCGCAGTTGGAAAAATTTTGAATGAAAATCCATATGAAGAAGTTCCATGCTATCGTGTTATCTATAGCAATGGTGACATTGGAGGCTATGCAGGAGGCATAGAAAAAAAGGCTGAATTGCTAAGGCAAGATGGAATCGAAATTGTAAATGGAAAAATAGATCTGAAGAAATATCTTTTCAATGATTTTGAGACAGATTATCCATTAAAAAAGTTAAGAGAAGAACAGCAAAGGCTTAAAGAAAAATTGAGCATGGAAGATGATTTTTCTGTAGAAACGATAGCCGGAATGGACGTCGCCTATGGAAAAAAAGCATATGGAGCATATGTTGAATTTGATGCAGAAAGTATGAAAATAGTCAAAAGAAAGGTTGTTAGTATGGAAATAAAGTTTCCATATGTGCCAACGTATCTTGCATATCGCGAACTCCCCGTTTTGCAAGAATTAATTAAAGGAGAAAAGCCCAGCATAATAATGATAGATGGCAACGGTCTGCTTCATCCCCGCCTTTTTGGCATTGCCTGCCACTTTGGAGTGCTTCATGACATAGCCACGATAGGAATTGCCAAAAAATTACTATATGGAAAAGAGAAAGATGACTACATTTTTATAGAAGGAAAAAAGGTTGGGAAAAGGCTCGGCAAAATTTATGTTTCTCCAGGCAATAAAATAAGTGTTGAGTCAGCATGGAAGATAGCGAAGAAATTCATGAAATATGCCATACCAGAGCCAGTGAGGCAGGCACATATTCTGGCAAATGAAGCAAGAACGAGAGATGAGAAATGATAAAAGTTACAGCTGCAATTATATTAAAAGGCAATAAATTTTTGATTGCGAAAAGAAAAAACGGCAAATGGGAATTTCCAGGAGGAAGAGTTGAAAAGGGAGAGAGCTATGAAGAATGCTTGAAAAGGGAGATAAGGGAGGAGTTAGATATTCATATAAACATTCTAAAATCATTTACTATAGTGAGCCGTGGAAATATAGAATTGCATACTTATATAGCGATATGTAAAGATGAGCCAGTGGCGAAAGAGCATGAAGAACTGAAATGGATAAGCATTGGAGAGGCGGATAACTATGAATTTATGCCTCCTGATAAAAAAATTATAAGAGAGTTGGATGAAAAATGGAGTGAAATCATTCAGCTTTCCAAAACTTATACACAATAAATGCAGTGCCTATATATGCTAGCAAACCGATGAAAATCATTGTGTAAATTAAAAATTCCTTGGAAAAGTATGCGAGAATTCCTCCCACCATTATTGAGAAAAGACGAACATCCCTTCCAGAGAATGATGTCCTAATGCCTGTTAAATGGTAAACATAGCTTGGGAATATACTTGCTGAAATAGCAAGAAAAAAAGAGATTATGCTAAGTTTAGTGAATCCATATGCAAAAAGTATTCCTAAAACTATTAAAAAATCTGCTATTCTATCCGTTAAAGCATCAAAAACACTACCAAATTTTGTTTTCATATTTTTTATCCTCGCTATTTCACCGTCACATCCATCAACAATTGAACATATCTGGCTCATTATTCCAGCTGGAACAACAAGATTCATGAAAAAGAAGATGGCTGACAGAATGCCCAAGAAGAAAGAAACTACAGTCATTATGTTTGGTGTAAAAAAATCATATTTCACGATTGCCTTTGTAATTTGAATAGAAATTTTTCTATTTATGCTCCTTGCTATTATTCCATCTTCACTTTTCAATATGCTATCTGCAACTATTTTTTCAGCTTTTTTTAAATCTTTTTTGGTGTCGATATCAATCCATTTTCCACTGATTAGCTTATACCCAACTTTTCCATCCTTAGCCAACAAGGATATTACATCTGATAAACTTATCTTCTTTCTTTCTTTCATTCTTTCAATATAATCAAAAATTTCTCTCTTACAATAAAAAAATCCAGTATCAAAATAGTCATAGCTGCTAAGATTTTTTCCAATATCAATAACTTTCTTACCATTGACTTTAACTTTTGTTGCCTCATCAGCATCTTCACAATGCTTACTCACAAGGATGGTTGTTTTATCAAATTCACCATCGCATTTAAAAAAATCTTCCTCATAATAGTGGTCAGCCATTAGCAGGAGGAAATCATCATCAATATAATTCTTTGCCAGATACAAACTCCATCCATTTTCCTTTTCTGGCTTATCATTATAAATTAGCTTTATCTCTGGAAATCTTTTTTTTATGAATTTTTTTATTTCTTTATTGTGATAAACAATGACTATATCGTGTCCTTTTAATTTCCTAATAGAGTGCTCTATTATTGGCATGCCAAATAAGTTAATGAGGGGCTTTGGCTTCTTTGCCCTCATTCTTTTTGCAAGTCCTGCTGCAAGTATAACTACTTTCATAATGCTTCTCTGTACCAGTTCACAAGTTGCTGAAATTGTTCATGTGTGTTTATTACATTGCTTTCCATCGGGCTCTTGAAAAAGAAAGCCATTTCTTTTATTACTCCATATTTTCCTCTCTTCTTTGCAAAAAGGAGGAACCTGGCTATATCTATTACAATTGGTGCAGCAACAATGGCATCTATTCCATCCCATACAAAATAAAATTTCATTTTTGTTCCAAGAAAGCCCTTAAAATGTATAAAATCAAAAGCAGTTTTGTTATCAACCAAGCTTGGGAAATACTCTATCTCTGTTATGCTGTAAGGAGCATAACCTAAAATTTTCTCAAGAACGCTATCTTTGGATATTATTTTACTTTCCTTATTATCTTTATGACTTAAAACCTTCCCGTCGAAATCCCCCAATATATTGTAGCCCATCCAGCCAACTATCTTCAAATTTCTATACAAAAACATTGGCGCCAAAGTTGTTTTAACTAATGTCTCTCCAGTTTTTCCATCGTTTCCAGCATGCGGAACTTTATTTTCCAGCGCAAGTTCTTTTAATGCAGGCAAGGAAGAGCCAACGCTTGGAGTGAAATTCCCATATGGTATGCCATTTTTTATAGCAGCGTATGCATAGAGCATACTAGCTGTTGCAAACTCCTTTCTATCTTCATCAATCATTGTTTCGAATCCATCAATAGTTTCATGGTATTCTTTGCTAAATTTGTGAATTGGCTCCGTAGATGCTAAGTTTATTACTACTGTTTCATTATCTTTAAACTTTCTCATATCGCTTTCAAGTTTTTCAACTATTTCTCTCAAACTCAATCCATCTTCTTCCAATGATTCAATGTTTCCAAATTCCTCTATACCTGTTCCACACATAAGAGCTGTTCCCTTTTCAGCTTTTATCTTTTCTAATTCACTTTTCACTCCTTCCAGAATATCTGTATCATAATGCTTGTTTTTTTTCCAATGCATATGTGCAGCGCTGTAAAAGTTTCCGTTCAAATCCCTGATTTCGTGCCCTCCAAATTTAAAATTCAATTTTACATAGTCAGCTATGCCATCAAATTGTGGCAATTCTGATACTAAACCTGTTTTATCAATTAATCCCTTCTCTATTGCCGCCCCTCCAACTGCCGTTGTGGTGGAGACTATTCCATATGCCCCAATAAGCCAGAGCTTCATTTTCACCACCTCAGTTTTTAAAAGACTAGTATAATACTATATATGTTGTATTATAAAAATTTTACTATCAATTGATATTCCTAAGATTTCGTGATATCTCTCTTCACTTATTTAAAATCAACTTGGATCTATTTTCAATGAAATATCTTGGATTCGGCAGCAA
>VBQI01000020.1 GCA_008297865.1 Thermoplasmata archaeon | reverse complement strand
ACTGTTGTAGAAGAACATCCTGCAGATGAAATGTATCCTTCTGTATACATGAGTGGAAATTCAGTGTATGTTGTATATGTCAAGGATGGAAATCTTTACTTGGTTAAATCAACAGATGGAGGAGCAACATGGGGAGAGCCAAAACAGATAAATGATGTAGATGGTACAGTTGTTGCAGAAGAAAACGCAGTAGAAATTGACGCTGGTGGAATAGTATGGACAGATACAAGAAATGGAAATAGAGATATTTACTATGCTCCTCTGCCAGCACCATTGATAACAATCGATGTTTCAGGAGGATTTGGAGTAAAAGCAACAATTTCAAATACTGGAAGTGAGGCTGCAGAAAATGTTGATTGGAGCATTGATTTATCTGGCTTAGTATTCTTAGGAAAGCATGCAGAAGGAACAATACCATCTCTTGCACCTGGAGAAAGCACTACTGTTTCGCCAGGTTTTGTGCTTGGAATTGGCCCAACAACTGTAACTGTAACTGCTGGTGGAGTGACAAAAACTGCAAGTGGCTTTGTGCTTGGCCCACTTGTGCTTGGGCTGAGCTAACCTCTTTCCCTCTATTTTTTGTAGTTAGGAAGATTTTTATATTTTGCAGTAATAAAGAGAGGGTGTTAATATTAAAGAGATAATGATGTTCTCTGCAATTGTAGTTGCAGGCATATCACTTCTCTTATTCTTAGTTTCGCTTCTATCTTTTAAAAGAATTAAGGAAACAAAAATGCTCTTTATAGGAATAGCTTTCCTTTTATTCTTCATCAAGGCATTAGCGATCATCTTCGAAAAATTCTATGTAGGCCATCTTATATTGCTTGATTTACTTATTATAATATCCCTTTACATTGCATCTGTCAAAAAATGAAAGAAGAATACTTAGCATTAGAAACAAGAAACAAAATATACAACCTGATTGCAAATTCTCCAGGGTTGCATAAAAGAGAAATCGCCCGTGAGCTTGACATGTCATTGAGCACAATAGATTATCACCTTCACTATTTAGAGAGGAGGAATATCCTCACTTCTCGGCAGGATGGAAAATATAGACGCTATTTCATATCCGAAAAAATTTCTGCAGAGGATGAAAAAATAATGTCCCTGCTCCGCCAAGCGACACCGCGAAAAATAGTAGTTTTTCTTCTTCAAAATCCAAGAGCAATACATAAAGAAATTTGTGAAAATGTGAGAAAAGCCCCTTCAACTATTTCATTCCATATAAAAAAGCTGATTGATGCGGGAGTAATTGAAGAAATTTCCTTAGGAAAGGAAAAAGCATATGTTGTTAGAAGTAAAGAAAAAGTTATTGATTTGCTTATAACCTATAAAAGTACGTTTCTAGATAAAGCAGTTGATAAATTTGTTGATACATGGTCCTCTTTTGGAAAATTTAAATGAAAAAATTTTATAAGCATGAACTTTTTCATTTTCAATGGAAATATTCAAAAAACTGCTACTGCCAATCTCTTCTGAATTTTTTCCAGAAAATGCAGTCAACAGGATAGCAAAATTCATGGAAAAATTTAATTCACGGTTAGTGGTTGCTTATATTATAGAGGAAAAAACATTAAAAAAGATGGAGGAAGTATCTGAAGTTTTTCTGACGGAAGAGCAAATGGAAGAAATGGAAAATCAGATTTTAGAACAAGGTAGTATGGTGGCTGAAAAGATTATTTTTGAAAAAGTAGAACCATTTATACATGAATTTGGGAAGAAGGTTATTTTTGGAGAATTCTCTGAAGAAGTAAAGAAAATATCTCGTGAACAAAATATTACTTGTATTATAACAGGTTATGAAAAAAATTGTTTCCTTAGATATAGGCTTTTTGAGGAAATGAATATCCCAATCTGGGTTGAAATGGGCAGAGGAAATAAAATAGTTTTAGGCATATGTTCAAATCTTGCGCCAAATAAAAGGGTGCCTTCTTTGACCTTAGAAATTGCAAAAGCTTTTGGATATACCCCTCACCTTTTATATGTTGTAGATAAAGAAGAAAGAGTAGAAGTAGATGAAAAAGGAAGGAAAATAGAAAGAAATATAGAAGAACTTGTTGGAAAAGCTAAAAAATTTTTGCAGAAATATGAAGATAAGGCAATAACCCACTTTGCAAAAGGAATACTAGAGGAGGAAATTGTGGAGTATGCTAACAGCATAAATGCTGATGTTGTTATTCTTGGAAGAGAAATGAAAAAAAGAAAAATATTTTGCAGGGAGATGAAAAAAAATATAGTAGAAAAGTTAAAACATTCTATGTTCTTTCTCAATTAGTCTTATTATCTTTTTTGCCCATTTTAATTTCCTCATTTTTATTTCAATGTTTTTTCCTTTCTTAGGCTTAGGATGAAGAAAATCAAATCCAAATAACTTGATTTCTTTTGCATTGAAATGGCGTGCAATGCAGTATGCTCTGTCACCATCTGTAAATCCGCCAAAATTGTAAACGCTGTTTAATGGCTTTGATTGGGTGGTGAGCATTATTTTTCCTTTGAACTTGGGCAGATATTTCTTGATGGCATCAATATTATCGCCGTGAGCATGTATTATAGCTATGCTCCCTCTCTCATTTGCCTTAAGTATATCTTCTATGCACCCATCTAAATCTGTTACTATTATGTCGGGCAAAATGTATCTTCTAAGCAGGAAAGACGTTGCCTCATCTGCTGAAAAAATTAGTCCCTCCATTTCCCTTACATCTTTTTCGGTAATAACCGCTCCACAGATGCTGACAATTCTTCCCTTTATAATGTCTCTAAGATAAAATTCATCTATTTTTTCATTCTCTGCAGAAATTTTCTCCGCTATAATGGCAGCTTCTTCATCTCTCTGCCTATCATATCCAAATTCCTCGAGGATTTCTTGATATATGGGCTCCCATTTTTCCCATTTCATTTTATTCCCATTCTATGGTGGCAGGAGGCTTATTTGAAATGTCATAAACAACTCTATTTACGCCTCTTATCTCATTTGTAATGCGATGTGCCATATGCTCGAGCAATTCATGAGGCAGTTTGGAATAGGAAGCAGTCATTGCATCTATGGAATCAACACTTCTTATCGCAATGGTATATCCATATGCCCTCCTATCCCCATGAATGCCAACACTTTTCACTGGAATGAGGACTGCAAAATACTGCCAAGGTTTCTCTATTTTTCCTTCCTGCCATGCTTTTTCTATTTCTTCTTCAACAATTTTGCAAGCTCCCCTTACAATATTTATCCTTTCCTCATTTATCTCACCAATTATACGAACCGCCAAGCCAGGGCCTGGAAAAGGCTGACGCTCTGCCACCTCTAAGCCAAGATAACGGGCAACTTTTCTCACTTCATCTTTATAAAGATGGCGAAGTGGCTCAACTACTTCAACATGCATTTCCTCTGGAAGTCCACCAACATTATGATGACTCTTTATTGTATCTCTAAGCCCTCCTCCACTTTCAATCCAGTCTGGGGCAATAGTGCCCTGAATTAAATATTCTGCTTTCTTCTCTTTTGCAACCCTCTCAAAGATTCTTATGAATTTTTCTCCTATTATACGCCTTTTCTCCTCTGGATCGACTACTCCTTTTAAAGCTTCTAAAAACTCATTTTTTGCATCAACGAAAATGAAATTTAAATCCATCCTTTCATATAAACCTCTGACGTAATCACTTTCTCCGGCTCTCATTAGGCCGGTGTCTACGTAAACAGCATACAGATTTTCACCTAAAGCCATGCTTCCAAGTTTTGCTGCAACAGTTGAGTCAACTCCTCCAGAAACAGCTATTACAGCTTTTCCTTTAACTTTACTCTTAATTTCCTCTACAGCATTTTTGACGAATTCACCAGCATCAAACATACTTCTCCCTCATCCTCTGCCTTTCCTCCTCCATCTTTCTTGCAAGCTCTTCATATTTCAAAGATAGAATCTGAATTGCAAGAAGGGCAGCATTATCGCCCCTATCCAGGCCCACTGCAGCAACGGGTATGCCGGGCGGCATCTGTACTATAGAAAGAATGGCATCTAAATTCAGCTTTCCCGAAACTGGCACGCCAATAACTGGCTTTGTTGTATATGATGCAATACTCCCTGGCAAAGCTGCAGATAGGCCGGCGATGGCAATAAAAACATCTGCATCGCTTTCTGCAATCTCCTTTATTTTTTCTGGCGTTCGGTGGGCGGAGGCATATTTAACTTCATATGGCACACCAAATTTTTCTAGCGTTTCTACTGCCTTCTTGCCTACGCTTTCATCACTTTTTGATGCCATTACAATAAGCACTTTCATAAAATTAAATGAAAATAGGAATAAAAAATTTCTCTATATTTCATATTCTGTAATAACCTTTCCTGTTTCCTTGTCAACCACTCTTCTTTTATTTCCACATCCTAAAAGCTTGTATCCGAAGTATTCTCCTTTCTCTTCCCATTCTTCTTCCTTCACGAATTTAATATAAAAACGCATATATAAATGTTGTTCTGACAAAGCAAAATTGTTCTGATAGAACAATAAGGGCTATATACTAAAAATTCTTAAAAACATCATGAAAGGAAAAGTTATGGTTTTAGGTATTTTATTGATTTTGATTAGTGTATCTACTGGAAAAGGAATTATAGTAGAAAAATTTTTTGATATAGATATAGAAAAAGATGAAATTTTTGAGAAATTAATAACGAAGATAATGAAGATTGCCCACATGTCTGCTTTGTCTGCAGCAATTATAAAAAATAATGAAGTGGTATGGAGTAAGGGATTTGGGATTTATGATAGAGAAAATGAGAAAGAAGCAACAAATGAAACCATATACTTAGTTGCATCTATTTCCAAAACAATTACAGCCACAGCCCTCTTGCAGTTATATGAAAAGGGACTTTTTGATTTGGATGACGATGTCAACAAATATTTACCATTCAGCTTGAGAAATCCAAACTATCCTGATAAGCCAATCACATTCAGAATGTTGCTTGCTCATCAATCAAGCTTGGCGGTGGACCCACCTGCCTTTTACGTATATCTTCCTGGAGATTTGGAAGTAAAAGGTTATCCATATCCATGGCTTAAAGAATATTTGGTGCCAGGAGGAGTACATTATAAGCCACAGGTATGGAGCAATACAATGCCTGGGGAAGAAATGAATTATGCCAACGTTGGCTATGCATTGCTTGGTTATCTTGTTAAATTAATATCTGGCGAACCCTTTGAAGAATATTGTAAAGAGCATATTTTTAAGCCTCTTGGAATGAACGATACAAGTTTTAGGCTTAAGGATTTAAATATAAGCAAAATAGCAGTGCCATATGTAGTAAGATATGGGGAATACTATCCTCTTTTACATTACAGCATTCTTGACAATGCAGCTGGAGGGCTCAGAACAAATGTTCTGGATTTATCTCGCTTTCTGATAGCTCATATGAATGGCGGTGTTTATAACGGCGTTAGAATCCTTAGGGAAGAGACAGTTGAAGAAATGCACCGCATACAATATCCAAGCAATAAATATGGCTTTCAATATGGCTTGGGATGGCAGATATGGAAGATAGGGGGGCAAACCTATATCGGCCATACAGGGGGACTTTATGGAGTGGCAACAAACATGCGATTCAGAACTTCAGATAAGGTTGGAATTATTTTCTTTACCAACAAGGAAATTTATAACGTCAGAGAGATTATAGCTTTCTCCCTGATTGAACGCCTACTTTTCTGGAAAGCAGATAAGCTCAAAGGCTTTAACATAGCTGAATTAAAGGAAACAGTTATTGCAAATAAAGAATTGCTTGCTCATATGGCTGACGATTTCAATGTCATGGGATTTGTAAATGAATTAAATAGATTAGTTTAAAATAGATTAGTTTAACGGTGTCACCTCCACTTCAAGCCTATCTGCAGTTGGATATTCTTCAACAATATAACATTTATAAGGCAAGTATTCTGCAATCTCCTCTAATATAAAAGGTGAGGTTTCTATCCTACCCTTTTCATCATCCCATGCAATAAGATGGTCTTCTATTTCAAATTCTTTCTTTATCTCTTCAATTTTTTCTTTTCCAGCCATTATAACGCCTTTAAGGAGTGTGGCATCTTCCGTAATAATTTCATATAACTTTGCAACATTTCTTGCTCTCCTTCCTATTCTCCTTCTAAGTTGTATGGCATCTTTAAATGCTGAAGAACAATAGTGGATAGGTGTAGAAAGATTTAGTTCTAACATTTCATATGCCATTTCTTCACTTCCCTTAACTGCAGATGAAACATCACTTTTTGCATCATATCCATATTTATCCAATGCTTCCAAATTTGTTATTGAGAATTCAAGCTCATTTAAATTTATGAAATCAAATCCATATGTATCTACTTCTTTTAGCAAATGTATGGTTTCTTTTTTTAAATGGGGAATAAGAGGGATTTCGATACCCTTAGAAATTTCGCAATTTTTGGCTATTTCTTTTAGATTAGTCTTTTCTATTTTTTCCCAGTATATAGAAGGAGGATGGAATCTTATTTCGTCTAAACCAGCTTCTTCAAGGCGTTTTACTTTTTCAGAGCTAAGTGTGGCAGTATATAAATGAATATGATGTTTCTCTCCAAAATAATCCTTCAGTAAATGGATCATTTCTATTGTTTTTTCTATTGTAACTAAAGGATCGCCTCCAGTTATGCCGGTGCCCTCTGCTTCAATTAATTCGGCTTCTTCTAGAATATCTTCATTGCTTTTAACCAGCTTTTCATCTGCATATATGACATCTTTTCCTTTTTTCTTTTCAGAAAGTGGGCAATAAAAGCATCCTGCATTACATAAGCCTGTTACGAGTAAAACAAGCTTAGCTCCTTTTTGGCATAGCTTACAGCCAGTAGCAAGCTCTTTTGTATAGAAAGAATTTTTAGGCATTGAAATAACTTCCACAGCTTTATTTTAGATGATATATAAAATTTTTGGCGGCTGAAATTTTGGTAGCTTAATGTCAACATATTCTTGGAATTAACTCGCCAGTAGGAGTTTCTACAATCCTTTTTCCTCCAACTTTTGTTTTTAAAATGACATGCTTTCCTTCAACAACTTCTCCTATAATTTCTGCCTCCTTACCATATTTATGCTTTCTTATTGCTTCAAGCACTTCCTCAGCCTTTTCCTCTACAACACCAATTATCATTTTTCCTTCATTTCCTACAGCAAGAGGGTCTAAGCCAAGCATTTCACATGCTGCAAGCGTTGCTTCCCTTATCGGGATTTTTTCTTCCTCAATTATTATGCCTACACCTGACTTTTCAGCCATCTCGTTTAGCGCATTTGCTATTCCACCCCGCGTTGCATCTTTCGCAGATGCGATGCCTCCTTCCTGTAATGCTTTCTCCATGAGTCCATATAAGGGAGCGACATCTGATTCAACTTCTCCTTCAAATCCATATCCTTCTCTTTTTGAAATAATTGCAATACCGTGATCTGCTATAGTGCCGGTCAGAATTATTTTATCTCCTACCTGCAATGAGGAATCGAGGAGCCATTTGCATCTTTTCACCATTTTATGATTCTCTTCAAGCAAAGGCGTTGCAATACCTATAGCGGAAGTGGTGACAATTATATCTTTCATACTCCCTCTCTCCACAACTTTTGTATCTCCAGTTACAATTTCCACGCCCGCTTCTTCAGCAGTTTCCGCTATACTCTCCATAATTTTCTCAAACAAATCCATTTCAAATCCTTCTTCCAATACTATTGCAAGTGACATTGCAACAGGTTTTGCTCCTAAGGAAGCAATATCATTGACTGTCCCTGCAACCGCAAGCCTGCCTATGTCTCCGCCGGGAAAGAAAATCGGCTGGACTGTGTGGCTGTCTGTAGTGAAAACGACATCATTTACAACAGCAGAATCATCTAAAGCATGCAGGGCAACTTCTGCATTTCCTTTGCTAAAGCGAGATAGAATGTGTTTTCTTATAAGCAAGCCCATTTCCTTTCCGCCTGCGCCGTGAGAAAGTTCAATTCTTTTCATGCATCCCTTATTCCTTCTTCCTTTACAATGAAAACAGCTTCTCCTTCTGGAAGATGAGGCGAGTCAATGAGGCGTGCAATCCTCCTCCCTCCTTTTGATTTTCGTAAATAAAGGCGGAACATTGCAGTATGACCAACAATATGTCCACCTATTGGTTGCGTGGGGTCGCCAAAAAAGACGTCGGGACGGGCAGCTACTTGGTTGGTAACGCATATCACCGCATTATGAACACGTGCAAATTTAAGCAATGCATGCATATGCTTATTCAGCTTCTGTTGCCTTTCTGCCAAAGCACCTCTTCCAACATATTCTGCTCTGAAATGTCCAGTTAAAGAATCGACGACTAAAAGCTTTATAGGATATTCCTTTGCTATTTCTCCAGCTTTTTCGACGAGCATCATTTGATGATTTGAATTGAATGCGCTTGCAACATGTATTTTTTTCAATGCTTCTTTTCCATCAACGCCAATGCCTTCCGCCATCTGCAGGATGCGCTCTGGACGAAATGTATTTTCTGTATCAATAAAAATTGCTTCTCCATCTAAGCCTCCTTCATCCTCACTAAGCTGAACATTAACACACAATTGATGAGCAATTTGCGTTTTTCCAGAGCCAAACTCACCAAAAAGCTCCGTTATTGCCTGAGTTTCAAATCCACCACCAAGAAGTTCATCTAAAGCTTTTGAACCAGTGGTAAGATGTTGCCTTTCTTTTAGCCTTTCCAGCAATACATCACCGGTTTCAAATCCTCCAACATCTGCTTTTTCACGGGCAGCCTGAATAATTTTTGAGGCGGTTCCCTCTCCAATGTCTGCAACTTCTGCAAGTTCTGATGGTGAAGCAACTGCAATTGCCATCAAATCGGAATAGCCTGCTTCCTCAAGCTTTTTTGCTATAGCAGGTCCAACTCCTGGTAAATCTTCAAGTTCGGTCATCTTCTCATTTTTCAATACATGGAGGATTTATAAAAGTAATGGCACATATAAAAGATTTAATTTTGCATTCATGAAAATTCTTTACTTAACGATAGAAACATTTATATGGAGAAATCTGATTAAAGTAGATACGATCTTTTTGATTGTATCTTAGGGGGCAAAATGAAGAATAAAAAATTGGTTATTGGAATTATTGTGACCATACTATTTCTTTCGATGGAAACAAGTTATAATCGTGGCTCCAATTTTTCTATGGCGCCACAACCATTTATAGTGAATCCCATAAATGGAAGCATTGTCTCAAACAATTTTGAAGTAAGAGTGGTGGAAATGAACAACAGAATGGAGGATATTATGCTGGTTAATTTCTATATTCATTTTGGCAACGAAACGACATATTACGGAAGTGATGAAGACTGGAGCAATGGATGGAATATAACCATTGCAGATCCTGCTTCTTTTGGAATAGCAAATCACTCTTATTTCAGGGTTGAAGTGGAAATGATAGACTACAATGAAACAGCTGGATATGATATGGCGACATATGTATATGACCCAATACCACCAATTCCAGAGTTTGCAATACAGTGGAGTGAAGAGCCAATTTCAGGTACAATTCTGCTGAACGTAAAAACTAAAGCAAAAGATGTTAACCATGCCGACTTTTTCACTGTAGAAAGGTCTTCAAAAGATAAAAGACAGGGAATGGAACCATTAAATCAGTTTAAATTTGGAGTTAATCCAGGCAATGTAGACCCATTTGCAGGTGGTATGAGTTGTGGTCCAGCTGCTGCAGCATCTTGTCTTTCATACTGGGATCAATATACCGATGCTAATAAGAATCGCCCTTATGATGCTCTTTATAACGAAAACACTCCAGATGCTGATGGAGATGGTTATAAAGATGGGCTCGAACAAATGGCAAGAGATTTATATGATGACTGTAAAACGAATAAAGTATTCTGGAATGATGCAGATGGAGATGGAGTTGTTGATAGGAATGAGTTAAATTTAAATGGAATAGGAGTTCTACATCCTGGAACGCTCGATGGCTTGCTAAATGATGGTTTGATAAAGTATATAAGAAGAAAAGGCTTGATTGACAAGCTTGTAGTGAAGTATTACGGTCCTGCTGCCGGACAAACACCTGCTACCATGAGAAAAATGTGGCAAGAATTCTTGAGATGTCAAGATGTCATTCCTTTCTTGGCTCTCCCTGGAAAAGATGGTGATGCTACAACGTCAGCCGACAACTATGACCACTATGTAACTATGTCATATGCAGATTACGGAAGTATAATTCCAGGTAGACTTTATGCCAATTGCCAGGCAAAATTTATGAATCCTGAAGGAGGAATAACAACTGCAGGCGCCGCAGACTTAAGGAGCAATTCTCAATATTATGGGAGAATATATGCTGATTGGAATAAAGATGGGAAAATAGGTAATAATGAATATGCAACTTTAAAATCGTTCATTACAGTATGCCCAATAGAAAGATATACTCGCTTGCAACATACATATGGAAACTGGACATATATTGGTTCAGATTATGATGGCGATGATGCATGGAGCATTTCTTTTAATACAACAGATTTCAAAGATGGCATTTACTTGGTTAAAGCGATACTAACAGATGATTCTGGAATAAGCATGAGTGAAATAACAACTCTTGGAATAATTGACAACGGCAAGCCAAATATAGCCATGCAACAGCCAAGAGGGAACTATTTATATATTTTCAATAGGGAAATAGCTCCTGTACCTTTTTCAACGATTATAATTGGTGGCATCAACATTATTGCTGATGCTTCAGATTTTACAGGTATATCAATGGTAGAATTTCATATTAATGACTGGAAAAGGGCTATAGACGATACTCAGCCATATGAATGGATGTGGGATGAGACAGCCATAGGAAAATATACAATAAAAGTTGTGGCATATGATAATGCTGGAAACTCAAAAAGCGATGAAAGAGAAGTAATAATTTTCAATATATAGGGCTCATATAGGAGATCAAAAATAACCTTTATATAATCCAACGCTATTGCCTTTTAGCAAAATGGCGTCTCAAGAAATAGTAGAAGCGGTAAAAAATGCATTGGATGAGAAAAATAGTAAGAAGAGGAAGTTTATTCAATCATTAGATTTAGTTATAAATTTAAAGGATGTTGACTTGAGTAAGCCAGAAAATAGAATAGATGAGGAAATAGAGTTGCCTAAAGGAAGGGGAAAAGAAGCGAGAATTGCAGTTTTTGCAACTGGTGAGCTTGCTTTAAAAGCTAAAGGCATAGCAGATACTGTTATTCAGCCGGAGCAAATAAAAGAGCTTGCTGAAGATAAGAAGAAAGCAAAAGAGCTTGCTGAAAGTCATGATTTCTTTGTTGCGGAAGCACCATTGATGCCCACTATCGGAAGAACCTTAGGTAGAATTCTTGCCCCTCGTGGAAAAATGCCAAAGCCTATTCCGCCCGATGCAGATATTGAAAGCATCGTTAATAAGCTCAAGAAAAGTATAAAAATTCGCTCAAAGGATAAACCAACTTTCCATTGCTTGGTTGGAAAGGAAGATATGTCACCAGAAGATTTGGCAGAAAATATAGAAACAATTCTGGATAGAGTAGAAAGTAAACTCGAAAGAGGAAGGATGAACATCAAGTCTGCATATATAAAAACGACAATGGGAAAAGCAGTGAGAGTGATATAATGCCTGCGGAATGGAAACTTTGTGAGGTAGAGGAACTCAAAAAAATAATTTCATCATATCCTGTTTTTGGAATTGTTGGAATAAGAGGTATACCTGCATCTCAAATGCAGGCAATGAGAGAAATGCTAAGGGGAAAAGCTGTAATAAAAGTTTCAAAGAATTCACTTATAGAAAGAGCTCTTTCAAATGGAGCTGAAAAGTTAAAGGAATATATCGATGGAGAAACAGCAATTATTGCAGCAAACATGAACCCATTCAAGCTATACAGGCTAATAGAAAAAGCAAAAATGAAGGCTCCTGCCAGAGGAGGCGAAATAGCTCCGGAAGATATTGTAATCAAGAAAGGAGACACTCCCTTTAAGCCTGGTCCAATCGTTGGCGAACTACAAAAGGCTGGTATACCTGCCGCCATAAGAGAAGGAAAAGTAGTGATAGAAAAAGATGTCGTGCTTGTGAAAAAGGGAGAAAAAATCTCGCCAGAAACAGCTCAAATTTTGGGCAGGCTTGATATAAAGCCAATAGAAATTGGACTGAAATTGCAGGCTTTATTTGAAAATGGAATAATTTTCACTCCAGATGTACTCGCTGTAGATTTGGAGAAGATTAGGGAAGATATGCAGAATGCAGTAGGCAGGGCATTACTACTTGCCATTGAAATTTCATATCCAACAAGAGAAACGATGGAAGCAATACTTCAAAAAGCTTTCAGAAATGCCTATACACTTGCTTTGGAATGCAATTTATATACGAAGCAGACGATAGAAGAATTTATAAGCAAAGCTTATTTACAGGCTAAAGCATTGGAAAATAAAATAGGAGGATGAAAAAATGGAATATGTATATGGTGCCATGCTGTTGCACGCTGCAGGCAAGGAGATTAACGAGGAAAATTTAAAAAAGGTGCTTGAAGCTGCGGGCATTGAAGTAGATGAGGCAAAGGTGAAGGCTTTAACATCTTCACTGGAAGAGGTAAATATTGATGAAGTGATCTCAAAAGCAACAACAATGCCTGTGGCAGCTGCGCCAGCTGCAGAGGAGAAGAAGGAAGAGAAGAAAGAGGAGGAGAAGGAAGAAAAGAAGGAAGAAAAAGAAGAAGAAGAGAAAGTGAGTGAGGAAGAAATAGCAGCTGGTCTTGGAGCACTCTTTGGCTGACCTCTTCTCTTTATCTCTCCCCCTATTCTAAATATTTGTCTTTTACATAAAAGACTGGCTGTCTCCCATTTTCTTATATAAAGCCTCCTTTATTTTTTCCTTATCCTTTTTATCAAAACCAAAATAATCATAGAAAAAAGGTGATGTTTCTATCATTTTTGTCCTTCCCTCTTTTCTTGCTTTTATAAATCCTTTTTTGTGCAATTCCTTAACATGCTCGTAAACCTGGCTTCCAACAATTTTCTTTAATTCAGACTGTTTTATCGGCTGATGATATGCTATAATGGCAAGCGTTTTAAGCAAACTTTTTGAAACTTCCATTGGTGCAAATTTTTTTGCATAGTCGGCATATTCATTTCTCAATTGCATCGCATACTTATCATCTATCTCTACAATTTCAATTACAGAATTTTTATATTCTTCCTTCAATTTCATAATTGCCTTATCGATGCTTTTGTTCTTAAATGAAAAAGCTTTTTTCAACTCTTGCCTGCTAACTGGTCTGCCTGCCGCAAACAGCACAGCTTCAATAATCTTTTTAGCTTCCATGGTTGAGTTTTATGTATATTTCACCATATGGAAAATTCTCCTGCCAAAGCATTATCACATCTTCTTTTGCAAGGAAAAGTAAAGGAAGAAGGACAGAAATTATTTCTTTTTTATCTGAATATAGTTCTCGCAATGGAATGGCTCTTCCATTTAATTTACTCAATCTTTCCATGACTCTTTTTATGTCTTTTTCAATATCTTCCTTATGGGTATGCTCACCAATATTACTTACATTATTCTGTAAAGCCTTCATTTCTCTTTCTTTTATTTTCCTCTTCTTCTCCCTCCTCTCTATCTCTTCCTTAGCTTCTTCAAATGCATTTATTAATTCAATTAATGTAACTTTCCTTCCTGCCTTTCTTCTTATTTTCCTTTCAAGAGGTATTTCATTTTCAATGACCCTCTGTGTATAATAAAAGATTTCATCATCACCATACCATTCAGGAATTTCATATGAAATCTCTTCTTCTTTCCTCTCCATATTCTCCAAAATTTCCTCGCTTTGCATCCTCAAAATTTTCCATGCCAAAAGAATAATTTTTCCTGCAACAAATAAATTAACTCCTCCATTTCTCTTCAGCTTATCTATATAAAGCTTTGAAAATGATATTAAATCAATGTTACAGGGATCAATTTCTTTCTCAATCACTAGTTCAAAGAGTGCTGCAATTGCCCTGTCAAGTGGATTTTTTATGTAAATTTTGTTTTTTATCATGCCAATATACTTTTGCATATTCTCCTCTCTGTGAAGCATCTCTTTGCTTCTGAGTATATGATTAATTAACTCTTCCTTCATTGCACTTCCACCATTTCCTCTACTTCCCTCATATTTACATTTCCAATCATTGTCGATATTCCTTTATTCATTGTCACGCCATAAATATGATGAGCATGTTTTAAAGTAATTCTTCTTAAAGAAACAACTATAAATTGAGCATGAGATGCATTTTGAGCAAGCATTCTTGCAATCTTTTCAGCATTCTTTTCATCCAGAAACATATCGATTTCATCTAAAACATAGAATGGAGAAGGTTCATATGCTTGTAATGAAAAGATGAAGGCAAGGGAAGCAATGCTTTTCTCTCCTCCTGATAAAGCATGCAAATGCAAAGCTCTTTTTCCTGCCGGCTTCACTTTTATTATCAAACCCCCTTCAAAAGGATTTTCAGGATTTTCTAATATAAGCTCTCCTTCTCCTTCAGTAAGTTCTTTATAAATTCTGCTGAAATTATCCTTTATTTCATTGAATACTTGGTAAAATGTTTCCTTTTTCTTTTTCTTTATCTCCTTTTCGAGTTTCATTAGATTATCTCTCTGTTCTTTAAGCTGGGCATAATCTTCTTCAAATCTTCTTCTTCTTTCATCCTGTCTTTCATATTCCTCCAAAGCTCTCATGTTTATTGGCTGCATTTTCTGTATCTTTTCCTCCAGTTCTTTTATTCTTTTCTTTATCTCGTCAATTGAAGGAATATCCTCTTCCTTAAATTCATATTTTATTTCCATTACCTCCGCAAGGGCGCTTTCTAAAGTAGGCAATCTTGCTTTTGCCTTCGAAATTAAATCGATAGACGTCTCTATTTTTGTTGATATCGTATCTATTTTATTCTCAAGCTCAACAATTTCCTTATATAGCCTGTCTCTTTCCTCTGCCAAACCTTTAGTTTTTGAGATTATTTTTCTCTCCATTTCCTCATATGTTTTCAACTCGTTCCTACTTTCTTCATAATTTTTTTCTTCATTTTTAAGTAACTCTTCAATCTCCCTGATTTTTTCCTCATTTTCTTTTTTCTTTCTTTCCCACTCCTCTCTCTTTGAAGATATAATTTCCTTTTCTTTTTCAGTGGTTCTAATCTCTCCTGACGTATTTCTTTCCTCCTCCTTAAGTTTTTCAATTTCTTCTTTTAGTATGCTAACTGCTTTCATTGCTTCTTTCTCTGCAATACTCATTAACTCCTTTTCTTTCCTTTTCTTTAGCTCTTCCAGCCTTTCTATCTCCTTTTCTTTTTCCCTTATTTTCTCTTCTAACTGACTAAAATCTTCTTCAATTTTCTTCCATTCCTCCTCCTTTTTATTTAATTCATTGTTAATCAGTTTAAGTTTACTTTCTATCTCTCTTTTTCTGATTTCCATTCTTTCAAGATTTTCATTTTCAATTGGTGAAATGCCTCGCAACTCCTCTTCTATTTTCCCAATTTCGTCTTTTATTTCCATTAATTTTTTAGTGAGAATTTCCTGCTCATTTCCCGCTTCCCTGAGCCTTTCATTTAGCTCTGCAATTTTCTTTGCATCTCCAACTCCAAACAAGCTTTTTTCTGGCAGGCTGCCTCCCGTAATTGCTCCCGATGGTTCTATAAGCTCTCCATCTAAAGTTACGAGCCTTACCCCTCCCATTAATGAGCGGGCTGTATTCAGGCTATCTACAACTATAGTGTCGCCAAACACGTACCAGAAAGCTGCTTCATATCTTTTATCAAAAGAGATTAAATCGATAGCAAATCCAATGGCGTTTTCATTTCTAACAACAAGCAAAGCCTTTCCCCTTGGTTTTCCTTTGACAAGCTTGTTCAATGGCAAAAAGGTCACCCTTCCATATCCATTTTTCTTTAAATATTCTATACACTTTGCTGCAATTTCGTCATCCTCAACAACAATTGCCTCAATCCTCCTGCCAGCAGCCACCTCCAAAGCCCTTCTATATTTTTCCTCTGCCTCTCCAAGCTCTGCTATACTCCCATGAATTCCCTTTATAATTCCTTCATCCCTCAATCTCAGAATTTCTCTCGCAGCTACAGAAAAGGAGGAGGCATCTTCTCTCGCCTTCAGCTTAGAAAGTTCTCTTTGTATATGAAGTATCTCCTTATCAATTTCTCTTAGCCTTTCTCCTATCTCTGCTTCTTGCCTTTTCTTTTCAAAAAGATTTTTCTCGAGTCTTTCTTTTCTGCTACTTCTTTCCTTTTCTTCCTTTCTTATCTGGCTTATTTCCCATTTCAATTCTTTTAATTCAAATTCAAAACTATTTTTGTTTTCTCTCAATTCATTTAACTGGAGAGATACACTTTCCTTCTGCTTATTCATTCTATCTTTTTCAAGTTTAAGTACATGTATTTCATCTAATAGCTTTTCATATTCCTTCTTTATCTTTGCAATCTCTCTGCCTATCTGCATAGCTATTTCATCAGAGTTTTCAACTTCTTTTTTCTTCTTGGCAAGCTCTTCTTCCTTCTTTTTGATTTCTTTCCTTATCTTCTCCAGTTCTCTGTTATAATTTTTTATTTTATTTTCATATTGCCTCTCTTCTTTAATTACTTTTCCAAGCATTCCCTTAATCTCTTCTATTTCTCCTTTCCTTTCAGCAATTTCCTTCCTGTAATAATTTATCTTCTCTTTTGCCTTTATTGATTCTTCTTTGAAAAAATCAATTTTTTCCTTTATTTCTAAAAGTTCTTCTCCACCCATTTCAGCAAGCTTATCTTCTATTTCCTGAAATTCTATTTGCTTATCCTTATACTTTTTCTTAAGATTTGCAACTTCTTCTTCCAAACTTTGCTTATTTCTTTCATAGGACTCTATTTGTTTCATCACTTCATTCATTTCTCTTTCTATCTCCATCCTTTTTTTGTATGAAAGC
>VBQI01000019.1 GCA_008297865.1 Thermoplasmata archaeon | reverse complement strand
AGACGGAAAAAAACAATATGCTCTCATAATCATTGATGATAATTCAAGATATATTTTACACTGTAACATTTATGATAGAATAAAAACAGAATTTGGCATGGGCAACAGGCTATAATGTGCTTGCCATCCCGCTTGCAGCCGGCGTATTATATAGTAAAGGTATAATTATCTCACCTGCCTTAGGAGCTTTGCTGATGTCACTTAGCACAGTTATAGTGGCAATAAATGCAAAACTTATGAAATTGGAGAAGAGAGAATGAGGGGAGAGAAATTTCCTACTTTCTTACTGCATATTTCTTAAGGCAGAAAAAATTAAGGGATTGTTAAGTTGATTAGTTCATGAAATTCATAAATGCAATTTCATAAAATTTTCATATGCAACTATTGCCTCCATTGCAACAATCCATGCAGGAAGCATTTCTTCATGCAACCTTATTATCTCGTCAGCATATTTTTCTACAGAGGAAATAAAATTGCCAGAAGGGAAGCCACCAATAATGCACGCAACATTTTCCTCGAATACATCTTGCAAGGCTTTTCTTTTTCCTTTCCTGCTGAAAACTATCTTTTTTGCTTTTATTTTATTAAGCAATTCATCGAGCCTTTCCTTTTTCATTTTCATTAAAGACCCTCCTTTTAAAGGCACTTTTCCATGAATCAAAAGTTGTTGCATAAGGCCTTTAAATCTGTTGTAATTCTTTATAATTCTCATTTCTGGATTTACATAAATAATCTCATTATTTCTTGTATGAACATATGTTCTGAGCAATCCTTCCTTATTTAATATCGATTCCTGAGCAATCAACAAAAAGATATGTACAATATCTGGCCTCCCCCTTCTTTTCCAATCTTTTAAACCTTTCATTAAGGAATGGTGCAAAGAAGAATCTAGCAAAATTCTTCCCTTTTTAATTTCTTCTGGCATTAGCTCTAGTTCGCTATCAGCCAATATAAGATGCATCATGTTAAAATTTCATCAAGCTTATCCTCTTCTATTGCCATTTTTATCTCCTGAGCAATCCTCCTGCCAGTAGATAAGCCGGGCTGGATAAAATCCGAATATGGACTGCCTGAAATGAATAAATTTGTTCCTGCTACAATTCTTGCAGATATCTCAAAAACTTTAATTTCAAGTTTATCTGTGACTACAGTCTCGAGACAAAATGGACCAATGATACCTCCAAAAAGTTCATAAGATTTTTCCACTACTCTTTTACCCATTTCAAAAACTTTCGGAAGCAAAGATTCGCGCATAACAATAGGAATGTTTCCCGTCACCACAAAAGATGGTTGTATCCCCATTTTCTCTAATTCTGAAATTGAGCCAAGGCGATGAGCTTCATCAATATTTGCTTCATCTCTCCTGTCGATGGAAAGGAGTTGCAGGCTACCTTTGCCGACTTTATATCCATCTTTTTTTATTGGAGAATAGAAGTAATGGATGTAGTAACGAGTACCAATAAGAAATTCCTGAATAATATATGGCTTGCTTTTATCTATCTTTCTTTTAAAATCTTCATAATCTTTTGCAATGAAAAAATCTCTGCCTCCCTTTGCCCCATAGTATTTAACTATAACAGGCTTGTTTATATCGCGTGCATCATCAATTATTTCAGGCATTTTAAGTCCTGCTCCTTCAAGCCATTGCCTCTCCTTTTCCCTGTTAGACTCCCATTCCAGAACCGCTTTATTTCCAAAAGTTGGTATCTCAAGTTTCATAAAATTCTCTGCCCCCATGTATTCAACAAAAGAACCGTGAGGAATAATTATTGCATGCTTTTTATAGAATTTTTCTGCAAGCTCGTTTATTCTCTTGTAATCTTTTACAACTAAAAATTCATCTGGCTTTGCAAGAGGAAATGCGTCATAGAAAGATGGTATGCTTTTTATTGCAATGCCAATGCTTCTAAGCTTTTCCTGTCTTGCTCCATGAAAAATCTGCAAGCTTGAATGGGAGCAGGCAGTAGCTATGGAAACATCTTTTTCATAGCTTTCAATTATTTCCTCTATTCCCATTACTGCAAATATGCATGCTGTTTTTAAGGATTTTGATTTGATCTGCTCTTTTCTTCCATGCCACCCATGCCGAATAAGCCAATTTGAAAGAGAGAGCCAGTAACTGCAATTATAATGGCTATAATTAATGAAATGTTAGAAGAAATTGAGAGCATATTCAAAGCCCAGTATGCTATCATAGCTCCTTGAATAGCTGTTATTATCCCAAGAGCAAATTTGAAGAGGAAAATAGAGAGAATCGCAATAATAACTGCAAGCAGTAATGCAATGAGAAGAGAATTGAATATTAAAATTCCTATTGCAAAGCCAATGATACCACCAATTATAACTACCATTATGTTGAATAGCAGAATGGCTATTACTCCAAAAACAATGAATAATATGATGGCGCCAATTATTTGCCATAGTGGCGGCATGCTTCCCATCTTGCTGAAAAGTGTATAGCCTGTCATCCCTCCAACTGTTCCTCCAGCAAGAAAAATTGCAGTATAAAATATTTTTTTGCCAAAATAAGCGTAAATAAGGGCAACCAACAGCATCAAAATTCCACCAACAGACATGCACAATAAGCAATTGGAAATATATAATTTCAACGCTTTTTATCAATCTTTTCCATAAAGAATTCCGTCTATGAGAATCGCAATAATACCAGTTAAAAACACCATATCAAGAATCGCCGCTCCTCCTATGCTCGCCATTGTATAGCGTGGAACATCTCTTGAAATAAGCTCATTAAGATGGAGCAAGTCTGCTCCTAAAAGCACGCCTAATGTGCCAGAAATATATGCTATCGAAGCAGCCTTCTTTTTACTTTTATAACCAACAAGCAAAGAATATAAGCTTGCCGCCATCGGGGGCAGAAGCCAATATGGAAAAGGGGAAACAACTCCATTATTGCTTACTGTCGTCACATTGTATGCAACATAGGCAACTATCAGAATGCCAATAATGCTTCTGCCTGCAACTTTCCTTGATAAAGTTAAATAAATGCTTATTATGATGGGCAATAATGCTCCGCCGACATTTATCCCTATACTCCAATTTTTATAATAAAGGAGGGGGATGTTTACCGTGCCAAAAATAATGCTACTAAAAACAATCATGCTTGCCTCCCACCACCTAAAGCCTACTTCTTCAAAAGCTGTAGAAATGAAATAGTATATGAAGAAGAAAATGATAGCAAAGAGAAACAGTGCTATCAGGTGAAACATATTCCTAATATATTTTCCATATATGAATTAATTCCTCTAAATTTCTTTCCTTTATAACTATATCAGCATATTTTTCGACGCCTGGAGATGGATTGAAAGCAATGCTTCTACCTGCCATTTTGAACATCCCTATATCATATTTTGTATCACCTATAACAACTACTTCACCCTTTTTTAGTTCGAGCTCTTTCATAAGATTTTTTAGAATCTTTTCTTTTTCCTTAATAGGGACTCTTATTATACCCTTCCATGGCACATTTTTTTTGAACATGATTCCATTTGCAAAAGTATAATCGATGCCAAAGCCTGCTATTCTTCTTGCGAGAATGTCTATTCCACCTGAAATAATTGCTATTTGCCCCTCCTCTTTAAGAAATTTAATGCATTCTTCTGTTCCCTTCGTTAAAGGCACGTTTTTAAAAATTTGTTCAATATCCTGTTTTTTCACTCCTTTCTCCCTCCATCTGGCTATATCTTTGTTCAAAAACTCTTCATCATCTATTTTACCCATTTTATATTCCATAACAATATCTGAGTTATCTATTCCATAAGTTTTATGTATGAGCTTCCATGAACTTTTTTCTTCAATGAATACGCCATCCATATCAAATACAATTAGCATATATATAGCATATCATTTTTAAATTTAAAATGTATTCATATTAGGATGGACATTGTACCAAAGATTGGAATAACAGGATTGCCTAGAGTGGGAAAAACTGAAGGGCTTATCAGAGTTATAAAGAGATTGGAACACGAATATGTATTTGGAGGAATGATTACAAAGGGGATAGAAAAGGGTGGAGAGAGAGTGGGTTTTAAAATAATTGATTGGATGACTAAGGAGGAACGTTTATTTGCGCATGTAGACCTTGACTCAGTTTATAGAGTAGGAAAATACAAAGTTGATTTGAAGGTTTTAAACGAGTTTGGTATTACAGCAATCAAAAGGGCAATAGAAGATAAAAATGTGGACATTGTTGTTGTTGATGAAGTTGGGAAAATGGAACTTGAAAGCAGGAAATTCAGAGAGGTTGTCAGAGAGGCACTTGAATGTGATAAACCTGCTTTGCTTACACTTCACAAAAAATCAAGAGATGGTCTTCTGCAAGACATAAGGAATATGGATAATGTCAGGATCCTTGAAATTACTCCAATAAATAGAAATCTTTTGCCCTACAAAATTGAAAAAATATTGAAGGAAGAAGGACTCTGATGATTGAGGAAGGGGAAGTAAAAATTGAAATAAGAGATTTTGAGCAATACAAAGGGCCTGGGAAGAAAAAAGCTGGATTTTACAACCCTACACTGGAAATAGATAGGGATATTAATGTAATTTTTTGCCAGTATATTGCAAACAAAGGAGCAAAGAAAATGCTTGATGGTTTATCTGCAACTGGTATAAGAGGAATAAGAATTGCAAAAGAAGTCAAAAGTATAGATGTTCATATAAATGACATTAATCCCGCATCTTATGAAATTATAAGGGAGAATGTGAAAAAAAATAAAGTAAATGTGAAAATATTTTGTGAGAATATTCATTCACTCCTCCTAAAGGAAAAATATGATTATGTGGACATCGATCCCTATGGTTCGCCCGTGCCATTTATAAGTTGTGTGTTTAAGGGTTTAAAAAGAAAAGGGTATACATCTTTTACTGCCACAGATACTGCAACTCTCTGTGGAATATACAAAAAAGCATGTATAAGAAGATATCATGCTTTGCCTCTTAGTGGGCAGGCAATGAAAGAAATAGGATTGAGAATTCTAATTGGTTATATAGCAAGGCAAACAACAACTTTTGAATACGGTCTTCGGCCTATCTTGAGCTATGCATATGGTCATTTTTTTAGGATATATGCAAGACTTGAAAAGGGAGCGAGAAAAGCAGATGAAACTTTTAGCAAAATAGGATGGATATTCTGGAAAAATGGATGGCGTATAAGCAGTTTTGATAGATTGCCTACACCTCCATTTGCAGGTCCTTTGTGGATTGGAAAACTCCATGAAAAAAATTTTCTCAATGAAATGGAAAAAATTATGACGGAGAAAAAGTTAGGGAGAAAAAAAGAAATTGAAAAAATGTTGAGAATTTTTAAAGAAGAGGAAACTCTTCCTCCTTTATTCTATGAAAGCAGATATATTTCCAAAGAAATGAAAGCAAAACAACCAAAGCTTATAAGCATTATCGAAAAACTTAGAAGGAAAGGATATGATGCAGGAAGAACACATTTCATGCCAGATGCTTTCAAGACAAATGCACCATATGATGAAATAAAGAAGTTGTTTTTAAACCAATAAATGTTAGACTAATAAATGTTTATTTCCGATGTACACGCTCTTTAAATACTTCTTTGCAACTTCATAACATTCAAGAGCTAACTTTCTGCTTGTGAAAGGCATATCCAACATTTTAAAGTCGGGATGAAAGGCCAAAAGAGAATATGGAATATTTTGATTTAATGAAGAGATGAATTCTGCTATTTTCCTCACCTCTTCCCCGTCTATATAGCCGGGAATGAGCAGAGTGGTTGCCGTCAATATTCCGTCAAATTCTTTGGCAATCATCTCAAAATTTTCCAATGTTCTTATATTTGGTCTTCCCGTAAGGGCTATATGTAAATTATTATCGAAGGCTTTTAAATCAAACTTTATTATTCCATTGCTATCATAAGAAAATTCTGCTGCCCTCCTAACAAGCTTTTTATTTCCTGTTCCATTCCATTCCCAGCATATTCTCACCATTTTGTTTTCTAATATTGCTTTCGTAACTTTTAGCAAGAAGGGGAGTTGCGGTTCTGGTGTTCCACCAAAATAGCATATGCAATTTGCTTTTTCTGCTTGTTTCACTAATGTATTTACTCCTATGATGTCTGCCATTTCTAAATTTTTATGCTGATAGTTTTGGCAAAAAATACAGTTAAATGAGCAGGCAAAAGGAAAAACAGCTAAGTTATAGCCCTCTTTTGCCCCACAAAACCAGGATGCACAACAGTTGGTAGGGAGAGTATCATAATAAGTGTGCAATAGTCCTTGTTTTACTACCATTTTTCCATTTATATTCTCTCTTAAGCCACAGTATCCTTTCTCTCCTTCGCCTATTCTACACTCATTTGCGCATATTTTGCAATGAATGCCATCATTGCGAGGAGGGTCAGCAGGAAGCCCATATTCTTTTCTTATCTTTCTGTGAGCCTCTTTTGCTATCTCCATTGCTTCCTCAGGCTTATTTCTTATGCATGCTAAGCATACTTTCAGTGCAGATGAAATTTCTATGCTCTCCTTTCCGCATAATCTGCATTTTATCTTCTTTGGCATCTCAAACAACATTTTTAAGAAACTAAATTAACTATTTTTTCAACAGGATTTACCCCTAAAGTACTATATAGGCCCCGAAAATCTGGCTGTGTATTTACTTCTAATACAATATATTCATTTTCCCTCTTAATTATATCTACCCCTGCATATTTTGCTCCCAATACTTTTGAAGCTCTAACTGCTATTTTGCTGAGTTTTTTTGTTAATGTTTGTGGCCTAGATGTTGCTCCTACAGAAACATTTGTCCTCCATTCATCTTTTGGTGCTATTCTCCTGATTGCCCCCAATGCTTCATTTCCAACAACAAAAACTCTTATATCGCCATGCTTATGTGGAATATATTCTTGGACTATATATGGATATGGAAGTTCGTCAAGTAAATGCAGTTCTTTTTCCAAATTCATTACTCTAAACACGCCTTTTCCATAAGTTCCAAAGGCAGGCTTAAGTACTACTGGGGTGCCAATTTCAGATATTGCCTTTACAGCAGATTCAAAAGATGAAACTATGAATGTCTTAGGAGTAAGCAATCCATTAGCATAAAGCATAACTAAGGAAGTATATTTATCCCCACCATTTCTGATGCATTCTGAAGAGTTAATAACTTCCACTCCCGATACTTCCATTGATTTTAAAGCTTCTATTCTAAAATGTGTGGCGCTTGCAGTGCGGGCAAGAGCAATGTCTATGCCCCAATTCCTTTTTTCTATATTTATTGGAGATGTATAGATATTTATCATTTCATGCTTGATATGTCTTCTCTTCAATTCTTTAGCTATTTCTTCATTTTCCCATTTATGCTTTGTTATATTATCTACTATTATTCCAACTTTCATCTCTATATAATAATTGGCTGTATTATTTAAAGTATGGGTTCATTTCTCTTCTCTCTCTTATTTTTTCTAAAATTTGTTCAACAACTTTTTCTGGAGGAATGGAGGTTGTATCTATAACCAAATCATATATTGATTTATCATGTATGTTGATTCCATAAAATTTCCTGTATCTTCTTTCCTCACTTTCCTCCCTTTCCTTCATTTCTGCTTTTCTCTCGAATATCTCTCCCCCTTCTCTTTCAACTATTCTCCTTGTCCTCTCTTTCTCATCACAATCGAGCCATATTTTAAATGCTCTTAGTTTTTTTAAATGAGCAATCCATCCAGATAGACGACCTTCTACAATTACATTTCCTTTCTTCATGATTTCTTCCTGCCTTCTATCTATTTCGCTGTCTATTTCTGGATGTTCCTCACAATATTTCTCGAAGCTCTCCAATTTCATCTTCATTTCTTCTGCCATTTCACGAAAAATTTCGCCCATGTTGACATATTTCATCTCAAGCTTTTCTGCCAATATTTTGGCTACCGTTGTTGTTCCTGATCCTGGCAACCCACTTATTGTTATCGTCTTCTTTGCCATTTTAATCTCAAAACATATTGGACAACCTGCGTTAGAGGAATGGAAAGTAGCATATAGAGAAGAATCCAGTTTGGAAAAATGAAGGAAGATTTGAAAAAGCTCACGTGAAACGACCAAGGAACATCGAAATAGTAGTGTGGAGTGTTCATTAAAAATTCCCATATCCATGTAAAAATTGGTACAAAAATAATAAGCGTAATAGGCATTAATTTCATTTGCTCTGACGAAACTTTACTTTGCTTTGCCATAATTTCTGCTTGCATTTTTTGCATTTTCTTTATCATATATTTATTCTGGCTTTTCAATGCCTCTCTATATTTTTTTTGGAAAGCAGATACCATCTCTTGTACCTTTGCCATTTCCACCCAGTCAACGGCAACGTGCCTTACAATAGCAGAGATAACAATGACTATTGAGCCTGCTATAAATACAGTTAGCACAGGATATTTATAACCAAAACCAAAGAGAGGATAAAAAACAGCTCCAACAGCAGCTCCTAAGCTTGCTCTAAGGCGGGGGTCAAATATGATTAGGAGCGAAATCATGAGCAGAAGAAAGAAACCCATTGATGATTGCTGTTTAGCCATTATTTAGCACCTTTATAATTTCTTCAGCAGCTTTATAGGCTTTTCCCTCCTCATTTTTAATAACTTTCACAGTTGCACCAACAAAGCTTGCATATGCAATTGAAGCCATTCTGTTAAAGTATTGATGCATTTCTATTTCCTTTATTGCTTCGTCATCCCTCTGTCTGATTCCTTCATCTTTTTTCCTCCTTTTCAATATATCTTCTGCATCAGCCTCAATTAAAACAATACTCTTTGGTTTTAATATGGAAAGCACATTATATGGTAAACCAGGCATGTAGCCGTATGGTGTTTTAATGGTGCAATGAGTATCAATAATGACATCTTTTTTCTCTGCAATTTTTCTTGCAGCTTCTTCCTGCAATTCTATCTGTTTTTCATAGGGAAGTTTTCTTAACTCGTCTCTATTTCCAACGAGATTTTTTTTCTTGGCAAGCTCTAACATTACATCTCCATAATTAATTATACCAATTTCTCTTCTTTCCTTTACTTCATTCAGCACAGTTGTTTTTCCTGCTCCAGGTATACCTGCAACTATTATTCTCATTCTTCTACTCCTAAAAACTTTCTAAGCACTGGATGCATTTCCATAGCTTGTTCCCTTGCAATGTCTTCATAGAGACGGATAACAATGCCTACAGTTAGCAATACACCAGTCCCTGAAGTTTGTCCTACGGTTCCAACTAAATCTGCAAATATTGCAAGAAGCCCAACAATTATTGAGCTCAAAATTGTGAGTGCAGGAATGTACCTTGCCAAGATTTTTTTAAGAACCCTGGGGTCTCTTCTGAAGCCGGGAATTTGCATTCCTGAACTTTCTATCTGCCGTGCTACGGCATCTGGCCCCATGTTTGTTGTTTCTATCCAGAATTTCCCGAAAAAGACACATCCAATCAGGAAAATGGAAGCATAGATAATAATCCTTAAAGCCATTTGCCATGGTTCATGGTCTTGTAAATACAATCTATATTTTCTGTCAATCATGGGCAAGAACCATGAATATAAACCATTCGGGCGAGAGAGATACCACAAGCCTCCAGCAACCGGATGGGTCGTACCCTCCACATATTTTCCAATCCACCACGCGTTTCCTATTACAGGAATATTGCTCCTCCATAAAATAAGGCCAAACATATTCAGATTAGCCATAAGAGCTGACATTAAAATGACTGGGATATTAGACGCATACATTAGGCGGAGAGGATATCTTCCTCTTGCTCCTCTCACCCTTCCATGGGCTAATGGAAGTTCGACACGAGATGATTCGGCGTAAACAACGAAAACGAAAATGATTATAGTTCCAATTAAGGCAATTACGGGATTGGGAGGGCGAACAAGTATGTATTCAAAGCCACCATCCACAAGCTCTCCAAGCGACATGTGGCTTGTGAGATAAATTGTTTTCGGAATAGTTCCTCCGGGCGGATTTGATAGGCTAATCGGCTCGTTTGCGTTCGATGGAAGCCAGCTAAATAAGCCAGTGACTATTGCACTTGAAACGCCAGCAGCAATGAATAACGAAACTCCAGAGCCAATTCCCCATTTTGAAATTAATTCATCCATCCAGAAAACGAGCATTGCACCGATAAATAGTTGCAAAATAATTATAGCTCTAGCTCCAGTGAGTCCGACGGCACTACTAAGTGCATCGCTTGGGCGGAGGTAGCCAAATATTTGAGGAACAGCCTCAACTAAAATCATAATGACGACTAAGAATTTCTGAAAACCTTGGTAAAGTGCTCTGTCATCTGGATCTTGCAAATCTAAATTTATAATTTTTGCCCCCACAAAAAGCTGAAGAATGATAGATGCAGTCACAATTGGTCCTATGCCTAAATGCACAATGCTCCCACTTGCTCCTGCAATTACAAAGCGGAAGCCTTCGAAGATGTCCGCGCTCTGAGGATCCAGTCCATATATTATGATTTGAGACAAAATATAGTAAATAATAAGACATAAAGCAGTCCAAAGTAATTTAGTCCTAAATGGCACATGTCCCTTAGGCTTCTTTATTGCGGGCCATCTCTCTACGAGAGGTTTAAACATATATAGCTTACTTTCCCCCGCCATTTTATCCCACTATCACCTCGCCTCCAGCTTCTTCAATTTTTTCTATTGCTTTTGGTGTTGCCTCCTTTACAATTACTTTTATAGCCCTTTTCACTTTTCCCGAGCCAAGAAGTTTGTCAAATCCCATTTCTGTTAGATTTATTTCATCGCTTTCTATCAGATTCAAATCTTCTACATTTATAATTTTCTTCTCCCTTCTTATTCCATGCCTAACAAATCCTCTTCTCCCCCAATGAAGTTTTATATGCTTATGTTTTCCAGCACGCCCTCTTCCTCCCTTGCTTCCCTTTCCTCTATGCTTCTTCTTGCCTCCATAACCATGTGTTTTTGAACCTCTCAATTTCTTTGTTCTCTCTCTCATATCATCCTCCTTATTAATTCATTAATTGCCTCTCCTCTATATCCAGCAGAACCTCCAAGCTTATAAGCTTTTTTTATTGATTTATAACCTTTACGGGGAGGATGTAAACGAATGCAAGGATTTGTTATATTCCTAAGTTTCTCTCCATTTTTCAGCTTTTCAATAGCCTCTTCGACATTCTCTACTTTTCCCCTCTTCTCCAGCAAAAGCTTAAGAGTTTCGTCATCAATCTCTCCCCAAGTAACATAGTCCTTTACTTTCTGAAGCATTCCCTTATAGCTTGGAGTGGGCGGAATAATTGTACAGCTGTTTATTTTGCGCAAATTAAGCATGTTTAATGTATCTCTTACCTCTCTACTTGCGTTTATAGTGCTTCTTATCCTAACAACTGCATACATTACACTCCACCCACCATTCCCGAAACAATCTTCAACTTATCCTTTTTCTTTGGATGTATCTTATATAGGGTAGTATTTTTAAGAGCATCAAAAACAGCCTTTGCATAGTTAATCGTTGTTCTCGTCTGCCCTCTCGAGACACCCCACGCATCACTAATTCCAGCCAAGCGAAGCACAACTTTTGCAACATTTCCTACAGCAAGCCCAACACCTCGTGGAGCGGGCTTTAAAGTTACTCTTACTGAGCCACATTTTCCCTGAACTTTAAATGGAAGGGTGTGGGGCATTCCACATCCACATTCCCAAGAGCCACATCCTCTGTTTATTTCTATTATGTTCAGCTTTGCCTTTTCGACAGCTTTTCTTATTGCCATCCCAACTTCCTTATCTTTAGCTTGTCCCATGCCGACGAATCCATCTTTATTTCCAACAACGACATTAACCCTGAATTTTGTTCTTCTGCCAGAATCTGTCATACGCTGTACCATGTTTACATCAATAACTTCATCTTCTAAATCAGGCAGAAGCATGTCAACTATTTCTACCTCTCTCAATGGCAATCCACTCTTCAATACCTGACTCATTGAAGTTATCTTGCCTTCCATTACGAGCTTTCCCAATCTTGTTTTAGGAATCCATTCTTCAGCCATATTCATCCTCTATTTTCTTCTTTACTTCTTCCACTTTTTCTGAAATTTCTTCGCTTATATGCTTTCCATATAGCCTGTCCTCGCTTGGCAGTATTTCTTCTCCATAAGGAATGCTAACTCCTGCATCAACAACTCCTTTTAATGCAGCAAATACATTTGCTCCTTTGGAAGGAGTGTGTAAGCCAATGTCTAAAATACCTTCTTCAATTCCTCTTTTCAGTGCCCTCTTGCCTGCGAGCATACCAGTGAGATAGGCTGCGGGAGTATTTGAAAAACTGTAATTCCACCCGTATTTTTTTAAATCATTTCCTATTGCAGAGGCTACAATTTTATCTCCATTCATTTCATATAATGAAAATTGAACCCTGATATTTTTATTTGACTTTCTAACTATGACACGGGGCTTCCCCGATTTAAGCAAAGCAAATCTTTTCCTGTAGTTTGTTTTCCCCTCTCTTCTCCTTCTGAATGTCTTACTCATTTTCTTCAACCTTATACCCTTCCATTTCTAAATGTAATCGCACATGTGCCTTACTCTTGAATTGTCCTCCTTTAGCTCTTCTATAGTAAAGGCGGTAAACTTTTCTGCTAATCAATCCCTTATCTCTTAACTCTCTTAAATATGCTCTGATGGGGCGGATTGTTTGTATCCACCTCCTCTTGCGAGGTAATCTTGCGGTTGCCTTTCCTTTTCTTGAACCATGTCCCTTTCTCCTTCCCTTACTTTTTTGAAGCCTTCTTTTTCTTATTCTTCCTCTTGATATTCCTTTCTTCTTTTTTGCCTTAATAATTCCTTGATTAATCAAATTTTTTATATCCCTTCTCGTAACTGCTTTCTCAATTTCTTCTAACTGCTCTGGGTCCATCCATACACGATTTTCACCACATTTCAGCAGTTCTGCAGCCAGTCTACGTTGATTTCTCAAATCCATCATAACACCCTATTCAAGACTCTTATTCCCATTTCATCTGCCTTAGCGATAATCTCCTCCCTCTTTTTCCTTCCAACTCCATGAGCTATTCTTATTGCCTCTTTCTCTGCATCGATTTCATTCAAATCATTAATATTATAGACAAGCCTTTCTTTAAAGCCAGAGGGGTGCAAACCTCTAACTTTCTTTGGGGAAGAATAGCCAATTCTCGGAACAGGAGGGCGATAATTGTAATGCCTCCTTTGTTTTGAATGTCTCCCACGGGGACGGCGCCATGTGTCGCGAAGTCTTCTAAACTGCCAGAATTGTTGTCTTAGGAAACGTGGCTTTTTATTCCTAATTTCAAGTAGTCTTTTAATTTCATCATCAATATTTGCTTTCTTTTTTGGAGGTTTTTCAATGATTTTTACTTCTTCTTCTTCCATTTCATGCACCTTTACTAACTATATATATTCCATCTTGGAACACTCTTCTATCTCTATGCTTAACCTGCGTTGCAAATTCTATGTTGGCTGCAGTTTGTCCAATTTCTTCCCTGTTTATCCCTTCAAGCAGTAATTCATCTCCTTTTATATCTACTTTAACATTCCCAAATATTTTTGCCTTTCTAGGGTGTTTCTCTCCAAGGAAATTTTCGATGATTACTTCATTTCCCTTCACACTTACTTTCATCGGGAAGTGAGAATAGACAATTTTCATTTTATATATAAAGCCATTTGTAACGCCTTTAATCATATTCTTTATATGAGCCTCATATGTTCCAACTAACGCCTTTTCTTTCCTTCTTGCCATTTCACACTTTATTACAATTTTGTTATCTTCTTTGCTAATGTTTATTTTTGGATGGAAAAAATTTCTCTGTAGCTTTCCTTTTGGTCCCGAAATTGTAACTACGCCTTCCTTAACTTCTGCTGTGACGCCTTCGGGAATTTCTATCTCTTTTACAACCAATGGCAACATTTTATCACTAATACACGTAAGCAAGCAGTCTTCCACCGATTCCTTTTTCCTTTGCTTCATATTGAGAGAGCACACCTTCATTTGTGCTGAGAATGAGCACACCAAAATTCTCTGCGGGCAAATAACGAGCTTCCCACTTTTCAAATTCATCTCTCTTAATTGAATAGCGAGGTTTTATGACATTACAATCATTTATATTTCCCTTCAACTTCACTTTAAATATTCCTCCTTTTCCATTATCAATCCATTCAAATGCTTCAACATACTCATACTTTTGCATCACTTTCAACACTCTTCCAATGAGTTTGGAAGCTGGTTTTACTATACACTCTCTCTTTCCTATTCTTTCTGCATTTTTTATTGCTGATAGTGCATCTGCAAGTGGATCGTTTAACATTTTACCCCATATATACCCAATATTCTTAAAGCTTTCGGGTAAAATCAAAGGGGATATAAAAAATTTGGGTAAAATGAAAGATATTAATGACAGTTTTTCATTACTAAATAATGTATTCAGTTGTTAGATTTGCCGATTCTGTGAATAATCATGTTAGTGGGCCATCAGTAGCAAATTTTGATCTCCTTGCAACGCAAGCTAGAGAGAATCTAATGCCAGAAACTTACATGATAACTTACAAGGAAAAAACAAAGAAGATAAAGTATCAAGGTATCAAAATGGTGGAAGTGGAATTAAAGCAGAGTAGCACAGTAACTGCCAGAATGCCAGCGCAACCACATTTTAATACCGTTAACAGAGCACTGAGTATAGTAGATTCTCTTGACAAAAAAGTTATTGTTGTTGCGGTAGGTGGGAAATACTCGCCACAAGCAGACCAATTTTCTTCTCTTTTAAAATCTAATTATGGAAAAGATTGCAGAATGGTTGTGGAAGGCCATGGGAGCGACGTTTGTGGTTACCAACTAATAGAATTTGAAAATCTTTACAAGAATATTTACAGAAGAGCAGATTTAGTTTTATTAATGGAAACTCCATTTGCAAAACTCGTATTTGAGAAAGAAGGATTTTCTACAGATAATATGGCTGTATGCCCCACTGTAGTGAGATGGGAAGACCATGTTGAAAAAATGAAAAAGAATCCAGAAATAATGGAGGAAATAAAGAGCAAATATTATAAAAAATACAAAATGCCATCTGATGCAGAATACATTCTGACAGTTGGAAGATTTCAGAAGGAAAAGGGTCATAAATATTTAGTCAAGGCAGCTAAAAAAATTCTCGAGGAGTATCCCAACTTATATTTCCTGCTCGGAGGTAGTGAAAAAGGAACGATAGATGAAATAAAAAAGATGATTGGAAATGAAAAAAGAATAAAATTGCTTGGAAAAATACCTTTTCAAGATATTTATGCTTTAATGGCAAATTCAAAAGCTTTTGTTATTCCTTCTATTGAACTCTGGAAAAACAATCGAATTTTCTTTGCTGAAACTGGACCAAGGACTGTTGTTGAAGCAATGGCTGCTGGAATAGTTGGGAAAAATGTTATCATTGCTTCATCATCTGGAGGAACTCCATGGAAGTTCAATATGGAAGAGTGGCTAATAAAGGCATCTAAGGTAGGGGCCGAAACCCCTAAAAAACCCATTTATGAGAACATTGATAAAGGTGTTTATAATGCAAAAAATAGGAGCTTACTTATAAAGCAGAGAAGCCCAGAAGCAATTGCAGAGGCCATCAGAATAGTCATGGAAGATGAAAAATTCGCAAAGAGGCTGAACCAGGAGGGAGGAAAATATGTGGAGAAATGGTATGGGAGTATAATGATAACTAAAATTTACAACAGAATTTTGGACAGCATATGTTGACAATGCTAATGGTATTTTTCATCTACCGCAGCTTTTACAAATCCATAAAATAAAGGAGCTGGTTTTAGTGGGCGTGATTTGAATTCAGGATGAAATTGAGAAGCGATGAAATAAGGATGTTCTGGCAATTCTAAAATTTCCATCCTTATTCTGTCTTCTGCTATTCCAGAGAAAATTAATCCATTTTTCTCAAGCTCATCAATATATTTAGGATTTACTTCATAGCGATGGCGGTGGCGTTCATATATTTTTGTACTTTTATAAAGTTCGTAGGCTAAGGTGCCTTCTTTTATCAATATAGGTTGCGCTCCAAGCCTCATTGTTCCACCGAGTTGCTGCACACCGTATTGCTCAGGTAGGATGGTAATGATGGGGTGCTTTACATTTGGTTTCACTTCTGTTGAATGGCATTCTAAGCCAAGAACGTTTCTTCCATACTCAACGACAGCCAGTTGAAAGCCAAAGCAAATTCCCAGAAATGGCATCTTATTTTTTCTCGCAAATTCAATTGCTTTAATTTTCCCCTCCGCTCCCCTCTCTCCAAAGCCTCCGGGCACAAGAATAGCATGCACTTTCTCCAGCATGCTAAAGTTGCCTGCCTCCAAATCCTCTGCTTCCACCCATATAACGTGTACTTTTACATCAAATTCTGCTCCCGCATGGCAAAATGCTTCGAGTATACTCAAATAGGAGTCTCCTAAAGCGGTATATTTGCCAACAATTGCAATCGACACCTCTCTCTTTGCTTTTTTTATTCTCTCTACAAATTTCTTCCATTCACTAAGTTCAGCTTCTTTATACGGCAAATTCAACAACTTTAATACATATTTTGATATTCCTTGTTCTTCTAATATTAGAGGGACTTCATATATGTATTCCGCATCAGGAGATGAAAACACTGCTTCTTTATCAACATTGCAGAAAAGAGAAATTTTTTCCTTTACTTCTTTGCTCAACCTTTTTGTACTTCTACCCACAATAATATCTGGATCAATTCCTATAGCTCTTAATTCTTTAACGCTATGTTGAGTGGGCTTTGTTTTTTGCTCTCCAACTACCCTTAGGATAGGGACAAGAGTAGTATGAATGAAAACAACATTTTCACGCCCTTCTTCTAAATGAAGTTGACGAACTGCTTCCAGAAAGGGCATTGATTCTATATCTCCTACAGTCCCTCCTATTTCAACTACACATATATCTGCTCCGCTTCCTTCTGCAACTCTTCTAATCCAGCCTTTAATTTCATCTGTAATGTGGGGAACAATCTGAACAGTTTTGCCTAGATAGTCACCTCTTCTCTCCTTTTCAATAACATTTTTATAAACTTTTCCTGTAGTGATGTTATTTTCTCTACTCAAATTTATATCCAAAAAGCGCTCATAGTTTCCTAAATCTAAATCTACCTCTCCACCATCTTCCAAAACAAAGACTTCTCCATGTTGAAAAGGATTCATTGTGCCCGCGTCACAATTCAAATAGGGATCTATTTTTATTGCAGTAACTGTATAACCCCTGCTTTTTAAAAGCAAGGCTATTGATGAGGTTATTATCCCCTTTCCAAGTCCAGATAAAACTCCGCCAGTTACCACGACATATTTTGGCATAAATATAATAGTAAAGCTATTAAAAGAATTAACGGTTCACTCTCGCAATCCTGTATTGCAAGATTTCTTATTTTTTCATCTTTACTTCGTCCGGCCCATGGAAGTATTTTGGTGATCCATGCTTGAGAGCATATTACGTGAATCAA
>VBQI01000018.1 GCA_008297865.1 Thermoplasmata archaeon | reverse complement strand
CCTAAAAACTTTATTAAACCCATCCGCAATGAATAAAGGGCAGCAATCAAATTCGCTGGATGGAATATACTCTTTTTTATGTTAGCGGTAAAATAACTGTCTGTATTTACCATTTCGAAAATTTCCATCTCCCAATTAATATCTGAAACATCCCATTCGTATGCACCTGACCATAATCCATAGTGTTCATGTTTTAAATCTTTAACTTTTACGTATCCCAGTTTCAACTCCACCTCCACCTTACTAATAGAGTTATAAGGTTGTAATTTTGCTTTAAATTCCCCATCAACAACCTCTTCTATCCCTACCCATTCTAATAGTTTATCGGCAAGGGTTGGTAATCGATCCTTATACTGGTATTCCAATAGTTGGATTTCCGATACTGGATAAAAATCGGGCCATGTTTCATTATATGGTGTGTTAGTCAATTTAGTAGGGTTACTTCCATCCAAATCCATCATCCACAAATCATAGGCTCCTTCTTTTTTAGCAAAGAATATAATAGTATCATCATCAACAAAAGTTGGCCTCATATTATAATTTTCACCAAAATTACTTGTTATTGGACGCGGGTCACTCCCGTCTATATTTACAACCCATAAATCATGATAGTCAGGTGGAGGATTGTATGCCCCTTCTGCTACTCTATGAACAAATACAACTTTTTGTCCATCCGGGGAGATTCTGGGTCTACCATCATAGTGATTTTCGGAAGAGAAAAGTAAAACTATATCTGAGATTGTATTTGTAGCAACGTCATAATCTGCTACATAAATATCCATTGTTGGGTCCCAGCATCCCGACTGCGCTTCAAATACTAGCTTTTTCGTTATTGGATTATAATCCGCAAACCAGATTTCACCTTCTCCAATATCATTTGGATCTAAAATGGATTGTACATTACCATTTAGATCCACTTTGTACAAAATGTGATGGCACACACTTCCATCAACCTTTGAAAATACTAAATTGTTATCATCTAACCATCCCCCCATTATTGTACAAACTAATTGACCGCTAGAAGTTATTGTAGCTATTTTTTGCTTATTGCTTCCATCAGCATCCATTATCCATATCTCATGTTCGTAATCAGATTTTTTCAATAAGTAAGCAATTTTATTTCCATTGGGTGACCAGTATGGGAGTGTTTCATCATATTCCTCATCGGTAAGTTGAACTTTTGCTCCCGTAGCTAAGTCCATTAGCCAGATATCATAATTACCACTTTCATCAGATGCGTAAACTATTTTCCCCGTGACTGATGGAGGAATAACCCATACAAGCGGTTCTGGATTTCCATCCATTCCTCCAGTTGGACTTTCTGCTACATTAGAATAGCTTACCGAGCCACCTAAAACAGCCATCCTAAAGTAGGCTATACTAACTGACCAATCATTTGATAAATATAATTCTATGTCCTCTGGATAAATATTTGAAGTCCTATATGCATGAGCCAACGAATCCCAATTGGAAAATGATGTTACTGTTGTTCCATCCAGCTTTACATAACCGCTATTTGCATTATCTCCATCAGCTCTGGCAGAAACATATGAAGCTTCTACATTATCATAGTTTAAAGTAAGCCATCTATAACCATCTCCATCATCTGTATCATGAGCTTTTGGATTCCATTTATGATTTAAGGCGTTATAGAAAGGCCAATTTGGCCCATCTTTAAATTGCACGCCAGCATGAGGTCCTCCGCTCCAAGCTGTATCTGATTGTCTCATATAAAGAGCTGTTAATATTACTGTTATTGGCTTATTAAATTTATTTATCAATTCAAAATACAGTTCATCAAACCATAACAAAGCTTTTCCATCTGATGGACCATAAGGCGAGTATACTAATTGTGGTCCCCCGTCTCTATATCCTTTTTCCGCTATAATCATATATTCGTTATACAACATACTCGCCAAAAGATTGGCCCTTTCATCAAGTTGTAAAAACGGGCTATTTATCTCTTTATCATCTGGAATAGGATATCCCCATGTCCCCCATGTATTTATTCCTCCATCTGTAAGAACCGCAAGCACATCAGCATCTGGACCTATCGCGCCAGCATAAAATTCACCTTGTTCATTTATTGCAAACCTTATGATAACATCATCAGGAAAAGTCGAGAAGAACCCACTCTCTCCAGATCCGGTTGTATACCAGCTTTGCCCCCCAACAAACCTATCTCCGTATTCATTTAAACACACTCCCCACACTGCATAATTTCCCTGTAAAGTGGCTCCAAAATCTTCATCTGCTACAATAGCGCCTATATCTATTGTCGATCCAGTGTCCACTTTTTCAATCAATTTTGCGTCAGCCATTATTTGATCGATATCTGCAGATATTGTTTCAACTACTATCTCCTTTGTATAGCAATTATACTCTCCAAAATCGAATATTTCATCTCCTCCCTCCGAGGCGTCTGTATCATACCAGAAATGATGCCTGCTGTAAGGAACATCATACGGATTCCTCGCTACATATGTGCTGTATTCGTTGTAATATGGATTGTATATTGTATCATCCACATCATCCAGCCATGCTCTATAGCATATGTAATATATAGCTTGTTCGGAAAAATCTACTGTAAAATATGCATATGCTGGACTTGTAAAATCTCCTTCTATATTTAATTCAAAACCATGAGCCTCGTCTCTTGAAATTTGACTTCCGCAGAAGGGTTCCCTGAAAATTGGATCTGTATCTGTATCTCCATCTGGATATGCTGTTGTATATTTGAAATAAGCAGGAGTGGAGATATACTGCTCACTACACCAATCTGGACCAACCCACATATCTCCTGTATAGAAATCCCCCACATTTACAGATCGGATTAATCCAGCAGAATCAACATTCCCTACATAATCTTTCCATATTTCCACATGTATGCCATTCCATGGTTGCGACAAAGCAATTTCACCGTTATTAACAAGCTTTACACATAGATTGTATGTGCCAGGGGATAAATTATCAACATCTTCTATATTTGTTTCATATGTTCCATCTTTGTCCAGATCAATTAAAATATCTATATCTGGTTGTGGTGTCTCTCCTTGCGTTGCCTTTACATTTTTCCGTACTGGCACAATAGAGATAGACAATATCAAGCAAATTCCAATCACCAATATCCTTTTAACATATTTCCTCCCCTTGCTCATCACATCACCAAATTATTTATAAGAAAGATTTATATAAACATTATGAAGGGAGGAGTAACCCTTAGGAAATTATTATTGATGGTTATATTTTGTATTTTGATAATAAATTTTGCTGGTTTTAATTTCATAATTGATAATAAATTTTGCTGGCTTTAATTTCATAAGAGAGGCAAGAGCAGCAGATGTAAAAGTATATGGCTATGTAATAGATGAAGCTTATTCACCAATTTGGGGAGCAAAAGTAGACTTTAGACCAACTACTATATTTGCATATGGAGATTCCTGCGCTACAGATAGTAGCGGATATTTTGAAGTGCATTTAATGGCTGATACAACATATAGTGTGACAGTAAGCGCTCCACCATACTACGAAACTTATTATGGTTCTTATGCAATAGAAAGTTTTATAAATAGATATTACTTTCAAATTGTTAGCAAAATGATAAAATGAGTAAACCAATTGGAGTAAGGATAGATAGTAGGCAGGAAAAAACCTGGCTTAGATTTAAGGAATTTGTGGAAGAAAAATATGGAAAGAAGCATACTGTTTTAGGGAACGAACTTGTAAAGGCTTTACAACTTTACTTAGATTTATATGAAAGGGTAAGCAATAGCAAAAAAGAGCCAGAAACGCAATTGGTAAAGGAAAGAGCAGGTGATATTGAATTAAAGCCGCTAAGAGAAATATCCTATGATTTGCTAAATACACTCATTGCATGTAGAGGCTATTTAGAGCATATCGAAAATGAAATAAAAGATGTTCCTGATTCAACTAAGGATAAAATAGATAGGTTAAAACAATCATTATTTAAAGCTCAAAAACTTATTCAGGAAAGGATTGATTCAATAAAATAATGAAAAAAATAGGATTTATTATCAATCCAATTGCAGGAATGGGAGGGAAGGTAGGACTGAAAGGGACAGATGGTTTAGAAAAAGAAGCTATAAAAAGAGGGGCAAAGCCAATTGCTGAAGAAAGAGCAAAAGAATTTTTGACGGCCTTAAAGAAAATGCATGTAATTTATACCTGTGCTTCTAAAATGGGTGAAAATGCATGTAAGGAAACAAAGAAGGATGCTGTCATCGTCTATCAACCAGCAGAAAAGACAACAGCCATGGATACAAAAAAAGCTGCAAAAAAGATGCTGGAAGAAGAAGTAGATATTCTTGTTTTTGTTGGCGGGGACGGCACCGCCTGCGATATTGTAGATGTCATAAATGCTAGGCTTCCTGTGCTTGGTGTGCCTTCTGGAGTGAAAATGTATTCAGCTGTATTTGCTTTCACGCCAAAAGATGCTGCAGAAATTTTGGAATCAGATGAATTGCATTTGGAAGAAAGAGAGGTTATTGACATTGATGAGGAAGCATTCAGAAAAGGAATTGTAAAAACAAAATTGAAGGGATATGCCCTCGTTCCGTGCCATGAAAAAATTCAAGCTGGAAAAGAATTTTATTCTGAAAATGGGAAAGAAGAAATTGCTTCATGGTTTATTGAAGAAATAGATGATAAAGCTATTTATATCATTGGCGGAGGAAGCACAACTTGGGAGATAAAGAAAGCGTTGGGTATTGAAGGGAGTTTTTTGGGTATAGATGTTATAAAAATAGATTTTATAAAAGGGCATCGCCTCCTTTGCAAAGATGCTGGAGAAAAAGAAATTAAAAAGTTTCTCAATGGAAACGTCAAAATAGTTGTAAGTCCTCTTGGGAAGCAGGGGTTTATATTTGGCAGGGGTAACCAACCCATTAGTGCTGAAGTAATAAAAAAAGTTGGAAAAGAAAATATTATTGTTGTTGCAACAAAAGGAAAGCTTAACCGCATCGATAGCTTGAAAGTGGATACGGGAGATGAAAAAGTAAATGAAATGCTGAGAGGTTTTATTAATGTTTTCACTGGATATAGAGAGAGAAGGATAATGAGGGTGGAATGAAAATAGATAATAATAAGAAAAATAAATAATGAAATATATGATAATCAATACAGAATATGCTCATTAAAAATCCTGAAGAGATAATTAGAATCGCTAAAAATGCCAGAAATGTAGCAGTAGTTGGTATATCAAAAAATGAGGAAAGGGCAAGTTATCAGATTGCAAAGCAGATAAAAGATAGATACAATCTCTTTTTAGTAAATCCAAAATATGCAGGTGAAGAGATTTTTGGTATAAAAGTTATAGATTCCCTTCTGAGAATAAAGGAAAGAGTTGATATTGTAGATGTATTTAGAAACCCATTATACATTGAAGAAATTATAAAAGATGCCATTAAAATAAAAGCAGGCGTCATATGGCTCCAGCCTGGCTCAGAAAACATTAAGGTAATAGAGAAATATAAAGAAAAGATAAACATTATATATGATAGCTGTCTTGGTGTTGTAAGCAAGATGATTTGACAATTTTTTTATAACATTGCTACTTTTAATTGATATGAAAAAAATAGCTTTCCTCATATTTCTTCTTCTCATTCCCTCCATTTCTCATGCCTCAGAGAAAAAGATTTATGTTGCAAAAATAGAGGGAACAATTGGAAGAGGAACAGAAAATCAATTTGAGAAAGCAATAAATATTGCTGAGGAAAATGGCGAGGCATTGATAATTAAATTATCCACCCCTGGTGGAATGTCAAACTCCATGGAAGAAATTGTTAAAAAAATCGAAAATGCCAATGTAGTGGTCATAATATATGTTGCACCTTCTGGCTCATATGCATTTTCTGCTGGCACATTCATTCTAATGGCAAGTCATATTGCAGTAATGGCACCTTCCACCACCATAGGAGCATGCCAGCCCCGCATACTAAATCCAATGACGGGATTGCCGGAAAAAGCCGATGAGAAGGAAATAAATGCATATGCAACAATGATAAAAAGCATCGCATCTTTCCGGGGGAGGAATGAAAGTGTCGCAGAAGCTTTTGTAAAAGAAAACTTGGCTTTAAATGAAGAAGAAGCTTTGAAAGCAGGCATTATAGAGTTCATTGCAAGAGATATAAATGAGTTAATTGAAAAAATTAATGGAACAGTTATTAATTTGTTAGGAAAGAATATAACACTAAATTTAACCGATGCAAAGATAGTTTCAATAAAATGGGGAATAAGAGATGCACTCATAAACTATCTTTCTGATCCTCAAATATCTTCTCTTCTATTAATCATTGGTTTGTTTGGCTTAATTTTTGGCTTTCTTACCCCTGGCTACCATTTGCCCGAAGTGCTAGGAGCAATCTTCTTAATTCTCTCACTTTACGGGCTATCTTATATTGGTATAAATGTTGCTGGGCTTCTGCTCATTGTGCTTGCATTTCTCTTTTTCATTGTGGAAGCATTAACTCCCACTTTTGGCTTCTGGACAACAGCTGCAATCATTACATTTATATTTGGAATAATGCTTCTTCCAGCAGAGAAAGCCATGCATGAAATGCCGACAGAATGGTTTACTTCATTTCGCATAGCAAGCATAGTAGTTGCCATCTTCTTTACTATTTTCTTTTCCTATGCAATTGCAAAGGCCATAAAAGCAAAAAGGAGAAGACCCAGTATTGGAGAAAATGAATTAGTTGGAAAAAAGGGTGTTGCCTTATCTAACATCTCACCAAAGGGACAGGTAAAAGTGATGGGGAAAATATGGCAAGCGGAAGCAGATGAAAATATAAAGGAGGGAGAGGAAATTGTTGTTGTTGAGCAGAAAAGATTGGTTTTAAAAGTAAGGAAAGTATGATATCAATAATTTTAACATCTGAGAAAATTATGCATAGCCTATCAAAATTATTGAATAAAGATGAATGTGAATTTTTGGTAGTAGGCATAGAGAATGATATTATAGGGGGAGAAAATGTAAGGGGTATTAAAGATGGCAATTTATCAACAGCACTTATAAAATGTTTTGAAGAAAGTAAAGGAGATAGCATTGCTGTTATTAACGATGATGTTGAAAATGTTGAAAATTGTATTAAAGAGATGGTGAAGAAAGTTGAAAATGGAGCAGATATTGTAGTTGGAAAAAGAAATAGGAAATCCAGATTGGCTAAAATGGCTGTAAATTTACTTTTCCCAAAAAGTAGAGTGGTACGTGATCCTCTTTCAGAAACCTTTGTATTTAGGAAAAAGGTAATAGAAAAAACGAATTTACATCCTGTAGGAAACAAAATATTGCTTGAAATTCTTGCGAGAGGAAAATATGAAAGAATAGAGGAAGTTCCGATAAGAGTAAAAAGAAAGAAAAGTAAAGAAAACTACAGAGCATATTCACGTCATCTCATGAAAATGGCATGGAAAGAAGGAGAAATTGCAAGATTTATTAAATTTGGGTTAGTTAGTGGGAGCGGATTGCTGTTAAATGAATTTCTTCTGTGGGTTTTTCTAAAACTTAAATTTGCACTTATTCCAGCTGGCATACTAAGTGTTGAATCAGCCATATTGTGGACTTTCCTAATGAATGATATATGGACTTTCAGAGATAGAAGCAAGGAGAAGAGAGAGAGTTATATAAAAAGATTGACTAAATTTAATCTTGCATCCCTTTTTGGATTAATCTTAAATGTATCATTACTCTTCGTCTTAAGTGAATGGATGCATCCATTAAAAGCAAATATTATAGGAATGGCAGTGGCATTCACTTGGAATTTTCTTGCACATAATTTATGGACATGGTATAGATAATTATTCTCTTTTTATTTTGCCCGCAACAGGATGGATTGCTCCACAGGCTTCGCATTTCAGCAATAATGTTCTATTTTTCTTTATCAGCTTTGTATCCGGTCTGCCGCATTCTCTGCATAAAACATATCTTTTTACATATCTTTTTATGCATTCCTGCATTCTTGATTCTGGTATTTTACCTTGAAAAATTGCTCTATCGCCATCTATTTCTCCAGCTGTTCCAAGTTCTTTAAGTAGATAAGAAAATATCTGTCCAACTTCTCTATTTACTCTATCTGCTATCTCACCAATATTTTTCAGAATAGTTGTATTTCCTTCATGAAATATTATTCCTTGAGGCATTTGGAAGCGTTCTTTAACAACAATTTCTTTTGGTAAAGCCTCAACAGCTCTATCAAGCAATTTATGATATTCATATTTCTGCATGTGCTCACATTACTTTACCATATAAATAAATTGCTTTTGCACAGAAAAATGAAAATATGGAAAGAGTATAACATTATGAAAATTTGGCAGATTGCAATTGCGATTTTTTCTATTATAGCTATTATCCTCCTCTCCGTCTTTTCCTCCTTTTCCTATCCTTATGTTGAAAAAGTATCTGCAGATTGGGTTGTTGATGACAACATAAATATTAGGATAAAAGCAGTTGTCGAAAATCCAAATTTCTTTTCAATAAAAATTGCGACACTGATTTGTAAAGTATTCCTAAACGATATTGAAATTGCCGAAGGTTTAGATAAAAACATTGTTCTTCAGAGAGGCGAAAACAATTTGAGTATCGATTTGTTTTTAGATACAAATAAAATTCAAAAATGGTGGACAAAGCACATTAAAAATGGTGAGCGATCAGATGTAATTGTTGAATATATGGCAATGGCAAATTTCTTTTTCTTTAACAAAACAAGTAAAACTAGAAAGTTGTATTCTACCATAACAACAGATTTTACACAGAAATTATCTTTTAATAAAACAAAAGCCATCAATGTTAGTTTGAATGGAATAGAAACTACTCTTCTGTTCGTAAATAAATTTGAATCAAAATGGCAATATGTTGATGAAAACATAACCATAATAAATTCTTCTATCCAGCTTTACAATCCGAATGGTGAAGAAATAGGGATAGAGAATTTTACATATAATGTTTTTCTTAATGGAATAAAATTAGGAGGAGGATGGCTCGCAGATAATATCACCTTAGCACCATATGCTACTGTGAATACTTATTGTTATATGCGCATCCAAAATGAGGAAATTCCTGATTGGTTTGAAAGTCATTTGAGAAGTGGAGAGACTACATTATATGAAATAAGAAGTTATGCGAAGCTTTTGTATGGCGATTCAGTTTATTTTATTCAGCCTATAGAAATTAGTGGCAATTTCTCAACAAATTTCCTGGAAAAAGTTTTATAAAAAAACCATATTCTCATTTTAAGCCCCGGTGGTGTAGCGGTTATCATGTGGGCCTGTCGAGCCCACGACCCGAGTTCAAATCTCGGCCGGGGCGCTTTTCGATTTAATTTTCTTTAAATTATCCATATGATACTCATTGAAACAAAAGAGGCAAGTGGAATCATGAAATTATCGTTTACTGGAGAATATGCTTCCGCGAACATTCCAGAAATTGCTCCGATAGCAGCTATTATAAGATTGTTAGTAAAAACGTAAGCAAATGGAAAAGATAAGATTATACCCGTGATTGTGCCTATGCATGTTTTATTGGAATGAGGCCATTTCTTTTTTCCATATTTTCTCCCCATAATATTTGAAAATGTATCTCCTATTGCAAATATTAGCATTGACGAAACTATTATTGATTTTGGTATGTAAGTGTAAGAAATGGATATTATGCTAACTGCTAGAAAATACCAAAACACCCTATTCCATTCATTTTCAAATAAAGAAAAAATGAAGGAGATAATAGTTGAGGAAATGAAAAATAATAAGAGGTAAAATGGATGAAAATAGAAGAGTATCGCAAAAGCTATGCCAAATGAGAGATGAATGAGTTTTCTTTTACTTTCTTCAATCACAATCAAATATTATATACCATTATTTATTTCATTGTGTGATAGATTACATTGTTGAAAATTCGAGGAAAATCGTTTTCGCTGTTTTTTTTACAACCATTATTTTTGTATCAATAATTTTTGTTAAGGGCATTCATTATGAATTTGATGAAGAAAGCTTTTTGCCACAAAATGAAATTGTTAGAGCAAATGAGGAAGTGCTTCAGAATTATACAAATGAATATACTGCGTTTATTTTAGTGAAAGCAAAATATGGAAACATCTTGAATAAGACAGCATTAATAGAGATTTTGCAGATGGAAAAAAGAATTTATGAAGCCACAAAAGCAAAACAGTTAAGCGTTGCAGATGTCATATCATCTGCCTTCCTGTTTTTTAACCTTTCGGTAAGTTATGAAGAAAAGATAAAAGAAATCGAGGGAAAAAGCAATGAGGACATAAAAAAACTTTTTCATATTCCATTAATCTCCAAACGACTTTCTTCCTTTATTTCTCTATTACTCTCAAAAGATTTTGATTCAGAAAATGTTACAGCAAAAGCGTGTGTTGTGAAAATTTCTTTAGATAGCATGCTTATAAAGGAGAGAGATAAAGCATTGGAAGAAGAAAAAAAGATAGAAGAAGCTATAGGAGAATATGATTTTATTCAGCCTTATCTAATTGGAGGAAGACTCATTGAGGAAAAAATAATGAATGCCAATAGACAATCTCTTTTGCTTCTCCTACCAATTTCATTTTTTCTTGTTGTAGCTGTCCTCCTCATAATATATAGAGGAATCCGTGATGTGCTTTTAAGTCTGCTCTCGATAGCCATCGCCATTATATGGATGTATGGATTCACCTCCCTACTTAACTACTCTTTGAATCCTTTTACAACAGCAGTTCCTGTTCTTCTTGTAGGATTAGGCATAGACTATTCAATTCATATAAGAATGAGAATAGGGGAAGAAAGGGAAAAAGGAAGAAAAGAAGCTATAAAAATATCTCTTAGGACTGTTGGCGTTGCCCTCATTTTGTCTGCTTTAACCACTTCAATTGCATTCCTTTCTAATATTTCCTCTTTTATTCCGTTGCTAAAACAATTTGGCATAATAAGCGCATTTGGTATATTTTCTTGTTTACTCATTACCCTGTTTTTGGCTCCCTTTTACAGCAAAACGGGTCATACTCTTTCCAATTCATTTGCTCGCATAGCTAAGATTGCACATAGTAAAAGAATTTTCATCCTTCTCCTCATATCTTTCATTACCATTCTGATGTCATATTTTGCATTTCAAATAGAAACAGAATTTGATATGATGGATTTTCTTCCTAAAGAGCTTGATTTATCTAAGCAAATTAAATATTTACTTCAGGAATTTGAAGGTGCTAAAGGCGAAGAAGCAGATATACTTATAGAAGCAAATGTTGCAAATCCAGAAGTTTTAAAGAAAATTTATGAAACAATTGAAAACATTAAGGATGATCCCTATATAGTCAGAAGCAATAAAGAAGCACAAATTGTATCCATTTTTTCAGTAATGAAAGAATATGCAAATGAAACATATGGCATGAAATATAACTCCACTTTTTCATCTCTTTACTACAAAATTTTCGATGATGATCTTCCAAAAGAAAACGCAACTGAAGAAGAAATTATCGAATTATACGACTATCTTGCTACTATTGCTCCAGATGATTTTAAATATGTAATGCGGAATGATTATAGTGAATGTGTTATTCGAATTTTAACTCATACTGGAAAGAATGAGGGAAACATTAGCATTCTTTATAACGAGCTAAAAAAGGATTTGCAGGTGAAGGACGCTGTTATAACTGGTGGAATTATATCAAGCTATGTCATTTTAAAAGAGCTTCGCGCAAGCCAAGTAAAATCGCTGTTTTTTACTGTGCTAATTTCCACATTTATACTTGGAATTGTATTTATTAAAAGAGGGGAATCATTAACACTTGCTTTTATATCCATGCTACCTGTTGTTCTCTCAGCCATATGGATTATAGGAACAATGTTTTTACTTCACATTCCTCTTAATGTCACAACCATTACAGTTGCATCTCTTGCGGTTGGACTTGGAATAGACTATTCCATTCACATAACTCATCGCTTTTTGGAAAAAGAAAATTTAGTTTCTACAATTTCATCAACAGGTTATGCATTGTTGGGTTCTGCTCTTACTACTATTGCTGCCTTCGGCTTGCTTTCTTTCTCGCTCCTTCCACCCATCCGCCTGTTTGGCATCGCCATCTCAATTGCAATCATATATAGCTTTATACTCTGCACGTTCTTTCTCCCAATCATACTTCATATGTGGAAATCATTTCCATCTCTCAAGTAATCTTCCATTTCTTGCAGAATAGAAAGATGCAAGGCACAGGACTGCAGAAATGCAGGCAAAAGCAAGCATGAAAAGAACAAGCAGAATAAATTGACTAATCATCTTATATTCCATTAAAAATATTGGAAGTCCACCCCCTATTAAAGCGATTGTTGCCTCCGCAAGTGAAGGCGTTTTTCTTGAAAGAGCTATTTTTATAGCCTGTAATCCACTTTTCTGCTTTATTTCTTCCCTAACCCTCTCTGTAATATGAACTGCAAAGTCAATGCCAACGCCTATTGCAATGGAAGAAACAGTTATTGTTGATACATTAAGAGGAATATTCAGTAATACCAGCATGCTTGGCTCCCATATTAACAAAAGAACTATCGGAATTATAGTGAAAGTTGCATATCTGAATGAGCGAAAGACAAGGAGTAGGCATAAATATACCAAAATCAAGGATATGAACATAAATCTGAATTGTTGATCCATGAGAATTTCATTAAGCTCAACTGTCAATGCAGCCAATCCTGCAAGCCTGCTTACAGTTCCATATTCTCCTATTTCTGCATTTGTTTGCTCAATTATTTGATTTATGGTTGTAACACTCCTTTTTGTATCTGCAACTGACATTATTGGCATTTCTACATACAATAACGTTTTACTATAATCTTCATTGAGCATCATGGTTTTGTAGTTTTCTGGCATCCCATCCACTATATTTTTTACATCCTCCTTTGTTTTTGGCAATCTATTAAAATTAAATCTTTTTATTACATCTACAATCGAATAGATGGAAGCATTTGGCACACCCACATTTATAATCTTTTCCATTTCATCAAGCTTTTCAAGAAGCTTTGGCTCAAGTATTCCTTCGGGTGTGCTATTAACGAAGATTACGCCTGATTGCCCCGCATTAAATTTTTGCGAATATTCATTCATTACAACACTACTTTCCATCTGCTCTGGCATCATTTCCCATACTGAAGTCCTTGTTGACACTCTCGGAATAGATGCAACAGAAATCAATGAAAACATGAGTATAACAAGGAAAAGGGGTTTGCGATATCTTGTGAGATTGGATAGGGAATCCCATTTCAATTCTACGCTCTTTTTTGGCTTAAATATTAGCAAGAAGCATGGAATCAAAATCATTGTCGATATAAAACAATATAACACACCTATCAAAAAAGCTAGCCCCATATTCTCTATTGGAGGCATATCTGATGTAAGCAAAGAGGCAAACCCGACTATTGTAGTTATTGCAGAAAGAAAGACCGCTCTTCCAACTGTCTGAAACATTTTTTTTGCCGCTTCTTCCGGGCTTCTATCGGATAGTTCCATGAAATAGTTAACAAGATGCAACGCATATGCAACTCCAAGCGCACCAAGCAATGGCAAAACAGCAATAACAGTTGGTGCAAACTTTACAGGCATAATCCCCATGCTACCAAATGTGAGAGCAATTGAATATAAAACGGGGAGAATAACAATCATAACTGTCTTTAAGCTTTTATGAAAAGCAAACAACACGAGTAAAATTAGCAATAAGGATAGGAGAGTAATTCCATATATCCTTTCCATAATCCAATCTATTGTTTCTTTATATAAAGTAAGCATTCCTGTTGGAGAAGCATTTACTTTTTTAGCGGACTGAACAATGGGATATACCTTTTCATCTAAGAGTTCATCAACATCTACATCTCTCATTGTAGTTAAAATAATAACCCCATTTTTTTCGTCTTGGGAAATGACTTTATATTTTATTTCATCTGGTATAAAATGCAAGAGTAAATTTGCATATTGCTGATTATTCGGTATTTCATCCTTTCCAAAAAAAGGCATGTCTTTATTTGTTGCTTTTAAAAGAGATGCAATGCTCGTTGTATACATTACACCGTCGTCTATACCTTCTACCGGATTCAATGCACTTTCCATTCCATCAATTTCTTTTAATGAAGAAATGCTCGTTATGTTATCTGCTTCAATATAGATGAGGAGCGAATCAACAGGCCACTCTTTCCTTATTTCATTAAGAAGTTTAACGCTTGGCTGTTCAGATGGCATATAGACTTCAATGTCAGAAGTTATAGTTACATTAAGTGCTTGAGTTGCAACCAGTAATGTAATGATGGTAAAAAGAATAACGATAATTTTTGGTCTTTTAAATAGTACATCATATTGCATGTCAACCCCGTTTCATCCTATATTCCTTATATCTATTTAAAATTACCTCAATCTTCTTCTGAGAGCAATTGCGGTAATGGCAATTAATGCAAATAAAACTTCAAAGCCCGGTGTGCCGTTATTACCATCGCCGTTATTACCATTGCCACCATCTCCATTTCCTGCACCTTTCACTGTTATCGTTCTTATATCTTCACCTTTTGCTCCATAGTTATCTATCACTACAAGCTTTACTTGATAGGTACCTGCCTTCGTGTATGTATGACTTGGATTTTGTCGCTTACTCGTTGTTCCATCTCCAAATTCCCAGTAATAGTATATAATGTTGCCGTCTTCGTCGCTTGCATCTGCATTAAATGATATTGGTATTCCTGTAGTTAGGGTAGAAGGAGTATATGTTATCTTAGCTTTTGGAGCTTTATTCTGATTAGGAGTATAGGTATATCCAGGCAATAAATTTATTTCCAAATCAGTTGAAACTTTGAAGCCTTGCTCATCTACGGAAGCAGAATTTAATATTCTTTCCATCATTCCTGCAGTTGCAGACCATATGAATGTTGTATTCTGAAAATTCATTAATGGAATAGGATAGCCCATAAAATCTATTGTTATCTCACCTAAAAATGGAATATAATCAGATACTATTTCTGCTGCGTTTTTGCCCAAATCGACGCACCTAAAAGTTAAATTTATTGGATAGTTCATTGGCATACTGCCATCTGTGGAGTATTGAACTGTAGACTCTGCAGTCCATTCTCCTTTCTCTATAGGGAAATCCATAAAATCAAATGGTGGGTCATATGTAGTTACAGTTTCATTGTGCAATTGCACATCTTTATTTGATAGTCCGATAATATTCAGCATCCATGATGGCACACCTGGCGCATCTATTGAAATTTTCATATTGGTATCTGTAATCAAATCACTTTCTACCATGGCAATTTCATCTGTTGTCAAATAAGTTTTACCATTTGCTTTAACGTTCAAATCTATGTCAACGTTCACTTCATAACTCTGACTTTGATTTGGTAACTGAATTTCAATTATTGCAAGTCCCTTTCCTTCTGTTGTGCTATTCATATCCACAATATAGCAGGCATACGGCTCTCCATTAATTTCTTTTATTTTGGTGCCCACAACTTTTATATGAATGGTAAAGGAAATCTGCATGTTCCCATCAACGCTAAAATTCATTATTTCATCGTTTAGAGATATCGAATATTGTAAATTTCCTGCATAATCCCAATTATCACCTACACTCCAATTTGGTTTGTCAATTGCATTTACAAGCGGAAATGCGAGGAGTAATACCAGTATCGCACTATATTTCATATGTCTTTATTCATCCATAATATAAAATTTTTTGGTCGATGGAATGGCATCTCTAGTTATCATTCAATCATCTTCTTAAATTCTTCCTCACCTATTATTTTTAGTCCAAGTTTCTTAGCCTTTTCATATTTGGAGCCTGGCGATTCGCCTACAACAACATAATCAACATTTTTGCTTACACTTGATGCAACTCTCCCTCCTTGCTTTTCTACCAGTTCTTTAGCTTCTTCTCTCGTAAAGCTCTTTAACGCCCCAGTAAAAACAAAAGTTAATCCCTTTAGCTTTCCTTTTTCTTCCTCATATTCCATTTTCACCCCAAGCCTTCTCAGCTCTTCTATTTCCTTTCTGTTTTTCTCTTCTTTAAAGAAATTCACAATACTCCTTGCTGTCTCTGGTCCAATTTCTCTTATTGCCAACAATTGCCATTCAGTTGCACTCATAAGCTTGTCGATACTCTTAAATTTCTCTGCCAATATGCGGGCTGTATGCTCGCCAACGTTCGGAATTCCTAAAGCATATATTAGCCTTGCCAACCCTTTCTCCTTGCTTTTTTCTATTGCCTCTATCAAATTATCTGCAGATTTCTCAGCAAATCTGGGCAAGCTGAGTAAATCTCTTTTATTGATTTTATATATATCACTTATACTCTTTATAATGCCATGTTCAACTAAAAGATCAACGGTCTTACCACCAAGCCCTTCTATATCCATCGCCCCTTTCGATGCAAAATGGGTGATGCTTCTCTTAAGCTGTGCAGGACAGGAAAGCCCGCCGGTGCAGCGATAATAAGCACCCTCCTTGACGACGTGGCTGTTGCAGACCGGACATCTATTTGGCATGGAAAATTTAACTTCTTTTCCAGTTCTCTTTTCCTTTATGACTTCCATTACTTCTGGTATTACATCCCCTGCTCTCGCCACCTTAACCCAATCTCCAATTCTTATATCCTTCTCCTTTATGTAATCTTCATTATGAAGTGTAGCCCTCGAAACAGTCACTCCTTTAACATCAACCGGCTTAAGTAATGCGACGGGTGTAAGTGTGCCAGTTCTCCCCACCTGCACCACAATATCCATTATCTGCGTTTCTTCCTTGCGAGGAGCAAATTTATAAGCAATAGCCCATCTTGGAGAGCGGGTTTTAGCCCCAAGCCTCTCCTGATATTCCAAATTATTGACTTTTATTACAACGCCGTCTATTTCATATTCAAGCTCCTCTCTTTTCTTTTCCATCTCCTCATGATATTTTATAGCCTCCTCAATATCCTTACATTTCTTTACATATGGATTTATTTTCAATCCCCAATCTTTCAATGCTTGCAATGCTTCCCACTGCGTTTTTATATTTACACCTTCAGCCCTCATTATCTCGTAAAAGAAAATGTCAAGAGGACGAGAAGCAGTTTCTCTGGGATCTAGCCTTCGCAATGAACCAGCAGCAGCATTTCTCGGATTCGCCAATGGCTCCTCTCCTTTTTCAACAAGTTCTTTATTGAGTTTTTCAAAATCCTCTATATGCATAATTACTTCTCCTCTAATTGCGAGGAAAGATGGCACCTTGCGCTCGTCTCTTAAAACAAGAGGAACGGACCTTATTGTTCTTATGTTTTCTGTTACGTCCTCTCCATTTATACCATCTCCCCTCGTTGAGCCTCTAACATATTTTCCATTTTCATATATTATCTCTACACTAAGCCCATCCAACTTTGGCTCAGCAGTATATTCAACTTCATTTATTCCAAGCTCTTTTTTTATTCTCTTGTCAAAAGCGAGGATTTCTTCTTCCTTATGGGCTGTGTCTAAGCTAAGCATTGGCCTCACATGTCTTACACTTTTGAATTCTTTTGCAGGAGGCGCTCCTACACGTTGAGTTGGTGAGTCAGGGGTAATAAACTCTGGAAATTGTTCTTCTAAGGAACGGAGTTCATCCATTAGCTTGTCATATTCTTCATCAGATATTTCTGGCTTATTCAATACATAATAAAGATAGTTATGACGCCATATTTCTTTACGAAGCCATTCTATCCTCTTTTTTGCCTCCTCTTTTGATAACTTTTGCATATATATATGGAAGGAATAAAATAAAAAATTTTTGTTAAATTTCAGTATCTCCGAAAGTAAAAATTTTAGAAAAAATTAAGCCCTGGGGATAATCCTATCCAAGGAGGAGGATAGGATGTCAAGCCCCAGG
>VBQI01000017.1 GCA_008297865.1 Thermoplasmata archaeon | reverse complement strand
GTAAAATTTTATAAATAGAAAAAATATATCTTTACATGATTAAAGAATTTAGCTCATCTTCTGGAGATATTGTAATAAAAATAGACTATGAAAAATGCACAGGTGCCGCCAAATGCGTGGAAGTATGCCCCGTCGATATATTCGAGCTTCAGGAGGGAAAAGCTGTTGCAAATCACGTTGACGATTGCATTGAATGCTGTGCATGCGTTGAATCCTGTCCAAATAATGCTATAGAACATAGCTCTTGCTAATTTACAAATTTGATGAGGAGCTTATTCGGGCAACATTCTTAGAGAGGTTGAACAAGTTTTTAATAGAAGCTGAAGTAAACAATGAAGTAGTTTACTGCCATTTGCACGATCCTGGAAGACTTAAAGATGTTCTGAAGAGGGGAAGAGAAATTCTTCTCCTCAAGAAAGAGGGGAAGAGAAAAACAAAATATGATGTTATTGCATCATGGCTAAATGAATGGGTTGCTATTCATTCTGGTTATCATTCTCTTCTCGCAAGTAAATTAATCGAAAAAAAGATTATTATGAAAAAATATAAAATTGAAAAAAAGGAATTTAAATATGGAAGAAGCAGGATAGATTTTCTGCTTAAAAATAGGAAAAAATGCTTGATGGAAGTGAAAGGATGTACACTTGTTGAGGGTAGCGTAGCTCTTTTCCCAGATGCTCCAACTGAGAGGGGAAGGAAGCATGTTGGAGAACTAAGAAAAGCAATTCATGAAGGTTATGATGTTGCCATCTTATTCCTTATAATGAGGGAAGCAAGACATTTTTCACCAAATTGGCATATAGATAAAAAATTTTCAACTGTCCTAAAAGAAGCATATGAAGAGGGAACAGAAATCATTGCTTGCAGAATAAAATTTGATGGTAAAGCTTTTCATTACGAAAGAAAAATTCCTGTAGTTATATAGAAAAAGAGAAGGAGCTATCCATGCTATTGTTGTGTTCCTGATGTTATGTGATGTGTTCCTGATATTATGGGAACAAAGACCTGAGCCCTTCATATACTACCAAAGTATTCCAACCATGAGTGTATTTTTCCCTCAACTTGGTTTTCGATAATGCTTATATTTCCAATATGAATCATCGAATTGGTTAAATTGAATCCAACTTTTCAGCACCCATACATATGGCATAGCCGCCTGCCTTTATGGTGTTATTGTATATCTCTCTATCCTCTGTATAGAAATTATCATAGCTCATATTGCATATCATCCATTCCCATGGGATGTATCTTCCATAATCATCTGATTCTATTTCATCCCCATGGATGTAAAATTCCAAGGAGTTTTTTCAATAGTATTTCATAATCGGTGCCCAAACCACCACCTGATATATTGCATCCCACGATATTATTATTGCTTTCATCTAAATCTATGCCATAGTCATTATCAAAAATGCTACAATTGTAAATGCTATTATCTGGGCATTTCTCAAAGAATATACCTGCTTCACCGCCACAAATATTGCAATTGAATATTTCATTTTTTGATGATTCATAACCGTATATGGCCTTCATCGCCGCCGAATATATTACAGTTATAGATTTTCGCTTTTTCGTTTTATGTCTTAACAATTTTCTTCAGCATTTTCACCGCTTTCTCAATAACATCCTCAGAAAAAGTTCTTTTTTCAATACTTTTTGCAGGTATACCTATTAAATGAACTTCTTTTGGAAAATTTTTCATTGTTGCCTTTAAAATTTTTAATCCTTCAACTGCAGAAATACGATGAGCATGCATACTTTTGTCGTTTAAGTTAAATAATTCCTCATTTTTTAGGTGAACAACTTCATCGATTCCATGGAATGCATCAATGATAACAAGCCTTTCCTCATTTTCATATATCCTGGAAAGCTCAAAAATATCTGTTCCGAGATACAACATTCTCGCTGAAATTTTCTCCTTCGCTTTTCTATATGCTTCATATCCTGCTGAATCATCTCCAGCAAATTCATTTCCTAAAAAAATTACTAAGCTCATAGTTTTATAACATGAACACTACATGAAATACACGGATCATATGCCCTTACTGTCATCTCCACTTTATTTCCTATCAAATCAACATCTTTGTAGCCATCTTCCCACATTCCCTTTGCCATATTCAGTGCATCGATTTCCATCATTGGCAGAAACATTGCGGTGGGAGTTATTACATTCATGTATTTCACAATGCCATCTTCAACATCTACTTCATATATAAGCAAGCCTCTTGGGGCTTCAGTGACTGCATATCCTCTGCCATTCCTTTCTTCAGGCTCTATAGCTTCTTGCTTGCCTATCCTAGCCCTTTCCGCCATCTCTGCAATTCTTTCAATGAAATAAACGAGTTCTATTGCCTGAGCGAAATTATTTGCAAAGCAATTGTCCTCTTTAAGAAAGTTGCTATATGAAGAAAGTAATTCCTTTGCCTTTCCATCTAAAAGCTTTGCATTATTGACAAGCCTCGATAATGCTCCGACCATAAAAGGCTCGTTATTATATTTTCCTCTTTTTGCAAATGAATAGGGCACCACTTCCTCCACAATATTCTCCTTATATTTTTCAATGCCAAATGAAAATCCATCTGATGAAATAATTTCATTTCCATACACACCATATCCTTCATAAGGTTTTATTGAAAGATGATTTCTTGCAAGATTAACATAATGAGGATATTCATATTCTGTAAAGAAATCGACAGTTGCTATGGCAGAGTTAATTGCTTCCTTTGCCATATCATAAATTTTTTTCATCTTTTTTTGCTCAGGCAGTTTTCCAAATCCTCCAACAATTGCATTTTCTGGATGTATCTCTCTGCCCCCCAATATTTCCTGCACCATTGCTCCAAAGTTTTTCAGTTTCAAGCCATGTTTCATTATCTCCGGATATTTCTCCGCCATGGAAAAGGCATCGGGATATCCAAGATAATCTGGCAGAACAAAAAGATACAAGTGTAATGCATGGCTTTCTACCATATTTCCAAAGTAAAGAACTTGCCTGAGCATTTTTATCTGCTCACTTACTTCGATGTTCAAAGCATTTTCTATTGCTTCTATAGGCGTGAGCTTATGGGGGATGGAGCAGAAACTGCATATTCTGGAGCATATGGCAGCTGCCTCATCATAATGCTTTCCTTTAGTGATAACTTCAAAAAATCTTGGTCCCTCTGTAACATTGATTCTTGCCCTAATTTCATCTCCTATTTCTACAATTATTCCAGCCTTTCCCTCTATTCTCGCTATGTGGTCATTTCTGATTTCTCTCTCAATCTTCATTCTCAAACACCTTTTCAATCATTTCATCAAGTTTTTCATATTGCTTCCCAAATATTTCCATCCTTCTTTTTATATATTCCTTGCTCATCCCCTTCTCCTTAAAAGTTCTTGCAAGAGAATCAAACCATGCCGTTCCATGAGGTACTGGGCCTCTGCATCCAATACAGGCTACATTAAAGCCAGGGCATTTTGCATTGCATCCAGCAACTGTAACAGGACCAAGGCATGGCATGCCTTTTTCTATCAAAATGCATGGATATCCTTGTCTTCTGCATTCTGCACATACTGGATAATCTTTCTCCTCGGGATAGCTTCCTATGCCAAATGTAGCCAAATAATACAGAATCTCATGTTCTTCTGGCGGACAACCTGGAAGGCAGTAGTCAACTTCAACATATTTTCTCAATGGTTCTCCTATTTTTGCCTCATAATCTATCAGGCTATCGCCATAAACTTCCCTGAAAATCTCCTCGTAATCTTCCCCAAAAATCATCCCCTGCACTCCTCCGTGGATGGCACATGAGCCAACTGCAACAAGCGCATCAGCATTTTCTCTTATTAGCTTCAGCTCTTCTTCATCTCTTTCAGTTACAACACTTCCTTCGACAAAAGCAATGTCAACCTTTTCTATCTCTCCTTTGCTCGATGCCATATTCCAGTAGACAATCTCAAAATTTTTAGCCACTTCAAGAATTTCTTCTATACATGCCATTTTAAGCTGGCAGCCATAGCAGGAAGTTAAGCCGTGAATCCCTATTTTCATCCTCATTTTATCCCTCATATTAATCCAGGTGTGGAAATTATGTCATAATATCCGAATACTGGGCCATCAATGCAAATGTATTTCAAGAATGTTGACGAGCCAGCTATGCAATGTCCGCATTTGCCAACGCCACATTTCATTCTCCTCTCCAAGGTTACATAAATGTTACGAGGATTGTAGCCGTTTTCAATTAGCTTCGTAAATATGTCATGATATGCCTGCGGAGGTCCACAAACGCATACATAGGCATTTTCTGGTGATGTATTTGCGTATTTTATATGTTCCTGTGCCCTGCCCACTCTGCCAGGCCAGTCTGGGTCGCGGGTAATAGTCTGAATGATGCGAATATTTTCTGCTTCTGCAACATCTCTCATTGCCTCAAGTTCTTTTCTGAAAAGCAATCTTTTGCCAGTCTTTGCGCTATTTATGACAGTAATATTCCCAAATTTCCATCTATTGTCGATGGCATACATGAAGACAGAGCGAAGGGGAGCCATTCCTATTCCACATGCAATCAATAGCAAATCTTTTTCCTCAAATTCCTGAACTGGAAAGCCATTTCCATAGGGACCACGGACTCCTACAACATCTCCCGGCTGTAATTCATGTATTTTATCTGTCACCCTGCCTGCTTTCTTTATACATAGCTCAAAGAAGCCTCGCCTCATCGGAGAGGAGCATATTGAAATTGGAACTTCTCCCAAGCCTGTGATGGTTAGCTGAACAAACTGTCCAGGAGTAAATGTCCAGGTTTCTGCAATTTCTGCATCTTCAAATCTGAAAAGGAAAAGCTTTTCTTCTTCGGTTAAATCATATACGCGGAGTACCCTACACTTGTAAAGAGAGTAAACATTATTCATATTATTCATATTATTCATGGATCACCTCTCTACCTCTTATTTTCATCAGATTTTCTTGGAAATCGATATTTGCTGGACAGAAATATGTGCAGTTTCCACATCCAACACAATATGAAGTGCCGAGAGGATAGAAATATGAATTTTTGCAGATATATCTATTCAAAAATCTATCTCTTTTTGTCTCCCTAAAATTATGACCACCTGCCACCAGTCCATGGCTACGGAACTGACAGGAATCCCAGAATCTTATACGCTTCCCCTTCTTTCCCCCTATCTCTGGAATATCTTGAACGTCATAGCATCTGCATGTTGGACAAGTCATTGTGCAGTTTCCACATCCAAGGCATTTCTCGCTTTCTTCATCCCATAGCTTGTCTTGCATTGTAAGCTCGAGAATATAGCGGATATTGTCAAAATTTCCCTTAAATTTAAACATTTCCTGTCTTTTCTCCTCAAATGCTCTAAACGCATCAATGTCCTCCTGCCTCACTTCTTCAAATATATCTGGATTCTCGTCAACAATTTTATGTCCTTTTGGGCTACCCACTCTGGCTAAATATCCATCTGGCAATTCATGCAAAAACAAATCAAAGCCAATGTCCACGAAGTCAGTTCTCCTTAAATTGCAAAAGCAATATTCATCAGGCAGACAGCTTAGCCCAATAATTATGCCAGCCTTCCTCCTCCTTTCATAATATATGTCCGGATACTCATTTAAATAGACGCCGTCAAGAATACGCAAAGCAACGATCTCGCATGCATGCATGCCAAAAATAACGAAAGGCTCTACTTCTTCCAGCTTTTCTCTATATTCATTCTCTTCCATATCAATTTCAAACATTTCCTCGCATGGCGGTATAAAATATTTCTTTGCAGGCATTATGGTGCGCTGATAATCGAAGGCAATCTCGCCAACATCATCTATTTCCTTCCTGTCATAAAATTTTTCAGATATTTTTACTGGAGCATAAAGTTTTCCATAATTTTTTAACCTTTCTAAAAATTCGTAAATTTTATCTCCTTTTATCTTGACATATCTCATTTATCAGATATAGGAAATGACGTATATTAAACTTTTCTTTTATTATTTTATGAAAAATTTGTAAAATAGGAAAAATTATTATAAAAAAATATTGCAAAATTATAAAATTATCCTGCTTTTCTGCAATGCAAAAATATTTTTTCCTCATTTCCTTTTATCCTTGTGAAAAAAATAAAGGCAATAATTGATTTGACAAGAATCGACCACGGATTAATGCTTGGTATAGCCGTTCTAATTGGTGCATTTATATCTGCAAAAGGCATGCCTCCAGCAATAAAGCTATTTTTTGCCTTCCTAACTGCCTTTTTCTTGGAAGCAGGAACATTTGCTTTGAATGACTATTTTGATTATGAGGTCGATAAAAGAAATAAAAGGCTTGATAGGCCATTGGTGAGGGGAGATGTTATGCCTCGAACAGCTTTACTCATTTATTTCATCGCCTCTCCCTTGGGCGTGCTGTTCAGTATTTTTGTTAATGAAACATGCTTTTTTATTGCATTCTTTAATTTAATTATAGCAACCTTATATGATGTAAAACTCAAAGAGATTAAAATTATTGGCAACTTCTATATTGCTTTTATTATGGCAATTCCATTTATTTTTGGAGCAACTGCAGTTTCAGAAACTGTACCTTCTATTGTCTTTTTCTTCGCTTTCCTTGCTTTTTCTGCTGGTGTTGGAAGAGAAATCATGAAAGATATAATGGATTTTCATGGAGATAGAGCCAAGAATATAAAGTCATTCCCTCTTTACATTGGAGAAAAGAAGTCAAGAATAATTTCCTCCCTTTTTTTCATTTTTCCATCTATTATAAGTTTTATTCCCTTCTTTTTTAAAATTGATTTAGCATATTTCCACGATTTTATTTTCCTTTTTCTGCTTATAATTTCTGATGCCATTTTTATTTACACCTCCTACATTCTTCTAACAAGGAAAAATATTTTGGCGTGCAGAAAATTAAGTTTGCTCGCTATTTTCTTTGGCTTACTTGCATTTCTTGTAGGTGCATTCGTGTAAAACTGCATGCAACATAGTAAGTTATTTATAAAACTTCAGAAATATTTTTAAATTGCTTGAGTATTATATGTGTCATCCCATGATAATATGGGGGAAAAGAAAGTTGTGGAGGGGGGTAAGGGAACAGAAAAATTGCATGCTGAGTTAGAAGAAACAAAGAAGGAACTTTATAAAATGGTGGTTTGTTTTAAAACATTGTTTCAAAAAGTCCCAGATCCATTGTTTATTCTTTCTTCAGATGGAATATTTATTGATGAAAATAAGTTAGCAGAGGAGTTAACGGGGTATAAAAGGAAAGAAATAGTTGGTAAAAAAGTGTTGGAAATATTTCCTAATGTAAAAATAGATGGCGAGTCCAATGAAATAGAGATAGTATGCAAAAATGGAAACAAGGTTTGGGTTGAAGTTAAAACTATGTCCATGGATATGAATGGAAAAAGAGTAGTGCTATGGGTCGCAAGAGATATAACGGAGCATAAAAAGGCGGAAGAAAAAATAAAACATTTGAACCTAGTGTTAAGAACAATGAGAAGCATAAATCGGATTATCACCAGTGAAAAGAAGCTAAGCAATTTACTTCATAAAATTTGCAATAGACTCGTCCAAACTAGAGCATATGTTGGTGCTTGGATAGCGATTTTAGATGCCGACAAAAAGCTTATAGAGCTAATAGAAGCTGGCATAGGTGAAAAAGCTTGTTTGCTGAGAGAAACGTTTGAAAAAGGTGAACTGATTGAATGTGTCAAGAGAGCATTAAATCGGAAAGGAGTTGTAATAATAAGGAACACTTCGGCATGCAATAGCTGTCCTTTTGCAAGGGAAGAAACTGATAAAATAATGACCGCCCGTTTGGAATATGGAGGAAAGATATATGGCATAATGTCTGTTTATCTTCCAGAAAAATTTGCTTTAGAAAAAGAAGAGCAGGAGCTTTTTGCAGAAGTTGTGGAAGATGTTTCCCTCGCCATTCATTCAATAAAAGTAAGAGAAGCATTGAAGGAGGAGGAGGCACTGAGAAAGGCGATTTTGTCTGCATCTCCAGTTGGCATAGGTTTTACAGTCAACCGTGTCTTAGGATGGGCAAATGAAACAATGTATAAAATGACAGGTTATACGCCAGAAGAAACACTTGGGAAGAGCGCAAGGATGCTCTATGAAAATGATGAAGAATTTGAAAGGGTTGGCAAAGAGATGGAAAAAGCTTTCAAAAAAGGAAAGACTGCCAAAATAGAAACGAGGTGGAAAAGGAAAGATGGAAGCGCTTTTGATTGCTCTCTTTACATCTGTCCAATAAATGCAGAGAGGCCAGAAGAAGGAGTAGTTGTAATTGCTATAGACATGACCGAAAGAAAGAAAATGGAAGAGGAATTGAGGAAGGCATATGAACAGGAAAAAGAATTTAAATTAAAGACAGCGCATTATTTCTTTAATCCAATTGTAATAGCGAAGGGATATCTTGAGGTTGCAAAAGAAGAGGAGAAAAAGCAGAGAATTTTGGAAGCAATAGATAAAGCAATTAATGCCATAAATAGGATAGAAAGGGTTGTAAAAAATGTAATAGAAAAGGGAGAGATTAGAGAATAGGAAAATTATTTTATCCCTCCACTTTTTCAGATAGATGCAACGGATAGAGGAAGCAAAGAAGCTCGCAAAATACAAGCTTTGCGACGCCTGCTTGGGTAGACAATTTGCAAAAATTGGGTATGGAAAAAGGAATGAGGAAAGGGGAAAAGAAATTCGTGAAATGCTTGGATTGGCTGAAATCTTGCCCAATGATTGCTGGCTTTGTGGTGGCCTAATGGCGGAGATAGAAAAATTTGCAGATTTGGTAATAGATGCATTAAAGGATTATGAATTTGAAACTTTTTTGATAGGTTGTAAAGTCGACGAGGAAATTTTAGGAAGGGAAAAAGAAATCGCCTTGCCATATAGCGAGAGTATAAAAAGAGAGATAAATAGGGAAGTGGGAAAGATAGTTGGCAAGAAAATGGACAAAAGAGTGGATTTTATTTCTCCCGACATTGTGGCAGTAATAAACACGCTATATGACGTTGTTGAAATTGATGTTAGACCCATCTTTATATATGGCAGATATGAAAAGCTTAAAAGAGGTATACCTCAAACAAAATGGTTTTGTAGAAAATGCCATGGAGTAGGATGCGATTATTGTAATGGCAAAGGAAAAATGTATGATGAAAGTGTTGAAGAGCTTATTGCAGAAGAAGCATTGAAAGCATTTGAAGCAAAAGATGAAAGTTTCCATGGAGCAGGAAGGGAAGATATCGACGCTCTAATGCTTGGAAATGGGCGCCCTTTCATTCTCGAGTTAAAGGAACCAAAGAAAAGAAATATAAATTTGGAAGAATTGCGGGAAAAGATAAATAAATATGCAGAAGGAAAAGTAAAGGTAAAATGCTTGCGATATGCACAAAGAAGTGAGATAGAAAAAATCAAGAGTGCAAGCTATCCCAAAATATATAGGGTGAAAATAAAATTTGAGAAAAAGGGAAAAATTAATGAAGCAGTAAATGCATTAAGGGGTAGGATAATTAAGCAAAGAACGCCAAAGAGAGTTGCACACAGAAGGGTAGATAGGATTAGAGAAAGAAAAATATTCGATATAACAATAGAGGAGATTGGAATGAAACACGCAATATTGAAAATAAAAGCTGAATCTGGTACATACATTAAGGAATTGATAAGCGGAGATGAAGGAAGAACTACACCGTCATTAAGTGAGCTTGCGGGCGTGAAAATGGAAGTGGAAGAGCTCGATGTAATATATATTGGTGATGAAGATGAAAAGGTCGAGAGGATTTAGGAGTAAAAGTAGGAGTAAGTTGAGGAAGAAGGTGAGGAAAGGGAGGATGAATATTATTACAAGAGCAATGCAAAGATTTGAGGAAGGGGAAAAGGTAGCAATCGTTATCGACCCTTCGGTACATCATGGAATGCCCCATCCTCGCTTCCATGGAAAGACAGGGGACGTAGTTGCAATGCAAGGAAAAGCATATGTAATAAAAATAAGGGATGGAGGTAAAATAAAACACATTATTGCCACTCCTGAACATTTGAGGAAGGTATAAAATGAGAATAGTTCTTCTCTCTGAAGTTAAGGAATTGCTTATGAAACTGAGTAAGGAAAGGGAGCTTAGCAGAGAGCAAAAGATAGCGTTGGAGCATAGTGAAAAAATTGTAAAGATTTCCTCAAAGAAAGCAAAGGAACTCGTTAAAAAATTAACGGAGATTGGCAGAATAAATGATAAGCAGGCTTGTAAAATAGCTGATTTACTGCCTACAGAAAAAGATGAAGTTGTTGCCATATTTGCAAAAGAAACATATATGCCTTCTGATGATGAAATAGAACAAATTATAGAGCTTGTTAAGCAATATATATAGGAGGCGGAATGGAAGATTATGTTTATATTTTAGATTATTTACCAGCGGGAAGACCTGGTTATAGGAGAGGTGCCTTATCTTATGGTATTGGAGAAAAGCAGTTTACACTACTGGAGCTAATACCGAAGCCTAATGTTTCACTGAGCATAGGAGAAAAGGTATATGTCGGAAAGGAGCTCGAAAAAAGGGAGAAAATATTGAAGGTTAAAGGGAGAGTTAATTATGAAGATTTGACATCAACAGCTCATGGAGAGATTTTTTATGTGGTGCTTGATATAGTTAAAAATAATGAGGACAGATTTGTTAAATTTTTCAATGAATGTCCAGCAATTACAACACGCTTCCATGCTCTAGAACTATTGCCGGGATTGGGAAAGAAGACAATGCTTGAGATTATAGAGGAGAGGAAAAAGAAACCATTTGAAAGTTTTAAGGAAATGACAGAAAGAGTAAAAAATCTTCATAATCCTGAAAAAATAATTGCAAAAAGAATAATAGAGGAATTGGAAAATCCCGATGAAAAATACCGCCTGTTTACCCGTCCACCACTGAGAAAATGAAACTGAGTCAGAACTTTTTAATTGATGAAGGAGTTGCAGAGAGACAAATATCTTATGCATGTTTAAAAGATGGTGATGTTGTTTTGGAGATAGGGGCGGGAAATGGAATATTGACAAGAAGAATGGCAAAAATTGCGAAAGTTATCGCCATAGAATTAGATGAAAGATTTATCAGCAGATTAAAAAAAATAAAAAATGTTGAGGTCATTCATGGAGATGCATTAAAAATAGATTTTAGAGAAATAGAATTTAACAAAGTTGTTTCCAACATTCCATATCACATTTCCTCTCCCCTAACATTTAAACTCCTAGAAAAGAAATTTGATCTCGGAATTTTAATGTATCAGAAGGAATTTGCAGAACGTTTGGCAGCGAAGCCAGGGAGCAAGCAATATTCTCGCCTATCTGTTATGGCTTATGCGAAAGCAGATGTTGAAATTTTGGAAACAGTGCCAAAAAAGGCGTTTCGCCCTGTGCCAAAGGTAGATTCATGCATTGTAAAAATCGTGCCAATTGGAAAAAGATTTGAAGTTAATGAAAAGCTATTTAAAAGAGTTGTGAAGGCTTTATTTGCTCATAGAAGAAAAAAAATAAAAAATGCCTTGTTGCTTGAAGGACTGATAGATAAAGAAAAAGCGATTCCATTTGGAGAAGAAAGGATAGAGCATATTGAGCCCGAGAAAATTGTGGAAATATGCAAAGTGATAGAAAGCGGGGATAATGGGGGAGAAAATGAGAAAAAAAATATTTGATGTTTTGGATGTTGACGTTATCTTCATAAAAAATGGAATGTGCAAAGATGAGAACTTCTTTTACTTTACAGGCTTCGAAGGCTTATGGGAAAATGCCATCGCTATTGTATATCCTGAGAAGGTAGAAGTGCTTTCTCCCCCTTTAGAAAAAGAAGCCATTTTTTATCACAACAGGCAAGAATTGGAAAAACTGCTGAAAGAAATGCTTAATGGAAGAAAAGTAGGATTTAATGGAAATGCTCTTTCCTATAGCGAATTGAATTATTTGAAAAAAGTGGTGAATGCAAAATTTGTAGATGTTGGCAAGAAACTGAAAAAAGCAAGACTAATAAAAGAAAGAGATGAAATAAAAAAGATAAGGAAAGCATGCAAAATTTCTATGAAAGCCGTTGAAGAAATTGAATTTGACGGCAAAACAGAAAGCTGGGTGGCTGGAGAGGCAGAGTTTATTATGAAGAGAGAAAATGCAAAGCCTGCTTTCGATACTATCGTTGCCTTTGGAAAAAATACTTCTATTCCCCATCATATGCCAACAAATAAAAAATTTGTTATGCCTGCATTAATAGACTTGGGAGCAAAATATAAAGGATATTGTGCAGATATAACAAGGAGTTTTGTTGAGAATAAGGGTAAGAGGATATATGAAATTGTTGAAGAAGCATTGCATATTGCATTAGACGAAATAAAAGAGGGAGTAGTTGCAAAAGATGTTAATGACAAAATTGAGAAATTTTTTGCAAGACACGGTTTTTCAATGAGACACGGCCTAGGTCATTCAATCGGCTTAAAAGTTCATGATGGATATGCAATAAACAAGGATGCAAAATTTTTGTTTAAAGAAAATATGGTTTTTGCAATTGAACCTGCTATCTATACTAAAAGAATTGGGATCAGAATAGAGGAAGATATCATTGTAAGAAAAAATAAGGCTGAAATAATAGGCTGAGAAACTTACTTATAGGTAATACAGTTTATTTTTGATGCAGGGGAAAACAAGATGCCCCTATTGTGATAAAAATGTGATTGTAGAAGTGCCTGATGATGCAAAAGGGATACAGAATACAAAATGCCCAAATTGCGGGATGAATATAAAGGTGAATGTTGACACAGAAGAAAAATACAATTGGGAGAAAGAAAGTCCAATCCATCCATATGTAAGACGTATAGCATCGTCGAAACCATCTATTGCTGGCGTGCTACTCATTATTATTTTCTTGTTGGGTGTCATGCTGGGAACGTCAGCTTTATTTTTTAGTAAAATTGTATCTGAAGGATATGGAACATATGAAGCGAAGGTTGTTGATGAAAATGGAGCTCCTTTACATGGAGTGAAAGTTTATTTGGTTGACGAAAATTTAACGCTGATCGCAGAAACAAATGAAAGTGGGTTTTTTAGCATGGAAATGGCAGCGGGAAAGCATTTCATCGAGCTCCATAAAGAAAATTATATAACTCTAAAAGCGGAGATATTAGTTTTCCCAAGCAATTCAAAAGTTTTTACTGATGGATTTATAATGAAAAAAGGGGAAGGGAAGGAAGCAGTAAAATCACCTCTTGCAATGACTGCAGATTTAGCCCCTATAGTTGCTTTACTAATTATGGTCATTTTCCTTATTCCTCTTATAGGTGGGGTATTTTGCTTTTTTAGGAAACATATTTTGCTGGGCATAATTGGAGCAGTATTTGGAATCTTGATTTTCAGTATTCTTTTAGCCATCTCTATTCTTTTCTTAGCTATGCTGAATCTGGTTTTTTTCATTGGCTCTATTTTGAGCATTGTTGCATTGGCTCTCCTTATTCTTTCAAGAAAGGAATTTGGAAGAGAGGTAAAATATTAATAGCAAAGTCTTTTATTAGTAATTGAAAAATGAAAGAAAAATTGGTTAAGATGGATGTATATCCGCACGCTTATCATACAGATAGATATTCAGAAATAATTTTGGTGAATGACAAAATTGCCTTGCCAATATATGTAAGCTTTTCACAAGGAGAAAGTATAATGAACGGATTGGCTGGAAAAAGATTCCATCGCCCTCTCACCCACGATTTGTTTATTCAAGTAGTAAACCTTCTTGGAGGGGCAATAAAAAAAGTGGTAATCGATGACTTAGTAGAGGGCATCTTCCTAGCAAAACTTTATATAGAATTCTCCAGAAACGGAAAAATTGAAGAAATGGTTGTTGATGCTCGCCCCAGTGATTGCATAGCACTGGCTGTAAGAGAAGGATGTGATATTTTTGTAAGTGAAAAAGTGCTGGAGGAAGCAGGGAGAAGCAGGGAGGAAATGGGCATAGAAAATTTGTAGTGGTATCATGCTTCTGGAAGAAGGAGAAAAACTGGTTAGGTATGCACGTCATGTAATAGAAAATCATGTTAGGGGAAACAAAATAGATGAAATTGATGGTTTTGACGAAAAAGCTGGAGTTTTTGTCACAATAAATAAATTTCCCGAAAAAGAGCTTAGGGGATGCATCGGCATACCAGAGCCAGTAATGCCATTAAAGGAGGCAATAAAGGAATCTGCAATTTCTGCATGTCATGACCCTCGTTTTCCTGATTTGCGGGAAGAAGAGTTGGATAACATTGTGATTGAGGTAACAGTTCTCACCCCTCCAAAGCTGATAGAAGCAAAACCTTCTGAATATAAAAATTATATAAAAGTTGGAAGGGATGGGCTCATTGTTGAGAAAGGTTTTTATCGCGGGTTATTACTCCCCCAAGTTGCAGTAGAATATGGATGGGATGAAGAAGATTTTTTGCGCCATACCTGCATGAAAGCTGGATTGATGCCAGATGAATGGATGGATGAAAGAACAAGAATATATACATTTCAAGGAGAAATTTTTGCAGAAGAGGAACCACATGGCAAAATCAAAAAAATAGAACATGCTTGAAAGATACTATGCAATTTTGAATGGAGAAAAAGAAAGCAAATACTTGATGAATAAAAATAACCTTAAGAAAATTATAGAAAAAGCTGAAAATATTTTCGAATCTTGCCATTTCTGCGAGCATAAATGCATGGTAAACAGAAATAAGGAAGCTGGAAGATGTGGAGTCAAACACGCTAGAATATCATCACAATTTTTTCACTATGGCGAAGAGTATATGCTTGTCCCATCATATACCATTTTTTTCTCAGGCTGCACCTTTTCATGCGTTTTTTGTCAGAACTGGGACATCTCTCAATATGAAGCTGGAGTATATATTGAGCCATTTAAAATGGCAAGAATGATAGAGAAAGCTGCTGATAATGGAGCCAAAAATGTAAATTGGGTGGGGGGCGAGCCTACGCCAAATTTGCCGTATATTCTGCATGTTTTGAATGAATGCAATGCAAATCTTCCTCAAATATGGAATTCAAATATGTATTGTAGCATTGAAACCATGGACATACTTGCTCATGTTATAGACGTTTACTTAACTGATTTTAAATATGGAAATAATGAATGTGCGGAAAGATTGTCAAAAGTTAAAAATTATTGGGAAATTATAACAAGAAACCATGAAATAGCATATAAGCAAGGAGAGATGATAATAAGGCATCTGGTGCTTCCATCACATATTGAATGCTGTTCAAAGCCAATAATGGAATGGATTTCAGAAAATGTTCCAAATGCATTAGTTAACATAATGGATCAATATTATCCTACATACAAAGCATTTGAATATGAGGAAATAAAAAGGAGGATAAGAAGAGATGAATATAACGAAGTTTGTAGATATGCAGAAAAACTTGGAATTTCTATTGTATAATTTCGCTAACTTTAAATATGGAAATAGAATAAATCTGAGATGGTCCACTTGTTGCCTTATTCTCGCAATTTGGAGGTGAATGAATGAATGGCATACTTCTGATTGTTGAAGACGAAAAAGATATGCAAGAATTGATGAAGAAGTATATACAGAAGGCTGGATTGAAGTTGGAAATATACTCTGCTTATGATGGCAAAGAAGGTGTGCAGAAATACAAAGAGCTAATGGAGGAAGGAAAGAAGCCCGATTTAGTAATAATGGATTTAAAGCTTCCTGAAATGGACGGAGTGGAGGCAACAAAAAAAATAAAAGAGATTGATAAAAATGCAACAGTATACGGCTTCACTGCATTTTTTGATACAGAATGGTCGGAAAAACTTTTGAAAGCGGGGGCTAAAAAAATTATACCTCGCTACGTAGGCTTTGACGGAATGATTAGGGAACTAAAAGAATTTTTTAAAAAATGAAAATAATTGTCGTGGGCTGTGGGGCGGCGGGGGCAACATCTGCACAATTTGCAAGGAAAATTAATAGAAAGGCGGAGATTGTGATTTTTGATAAAGAGGGCATAGGACAGTATTCAAAATGTGCTTTGCCCTATGTAATTGCTGGCATGGACTGGAAGAAAATTATTGAATTTCCTCCAAGTTTTTTTGAAAGGAATAACATTTCCTATAGAAAAGAAGAAGTGAAGAAAATAGATTTTGATGGAGGAATTGTTGAATGCGAAGGAAAAGATGAGGATTTTGATGAAATTATCATTGCCACTGGTGCAGAACCTGCCCGTCCATTTAAAGCTGAAAATGTCTTTTTCCTTCGATGCCTGAAAGATGCTCTTTCCATTCAAAAGGTTGCTTCCCATTCAAAAAATGCAATTGTTGTTGGGGCGGGGCTAATAGGGCTGGAGCTAGCTGAATGTTTGATGAAAATGGGGTTAAAGGTTAAAATTCTAGAATATATGCCTAGCATTTTGCCTTCAATGCTTGATAAAGATATGGCTGACTATCTACTCAAAAAAATAGGAATAGATGTCACGCTGAATTGTAAAGTTGAAGAAACAGATGGTAAGAAAGTTTTTGCAAATGGCGAGTATGAAGCAGATTTCGTTGTTGTTGCTGTAGGAAATAAGCCTCAAGTTAGTTTAGTAGATTTTGCGAGCGAGGCAATTGAAGTTGATGAAAGGTGTATGGCAAAAGAGCATGTATATGCAGTAGGCGATTGCACAAAAATTAAAGATTTTTTTGGAAGAAAAGTTATAGTTGGCTTAGGAAGCATCGCAGTTCGCCAAGGTATGACCGCAGGAATAAATGCAGGAGGAGGCAATGAGAAAATGATTCCGCCCGTATTTGCTAAAACAACAAAAATATTTGGCATGGAAATTGCCTCCGTAGGCTTGCTCGCTAATGAAAACAGCGTGACTGCAAAATACATTGGCAAAAGCTTGCCACATTACATGGAGGGAGAGGACATAGCAATAAAAATAATAGCAGATAAAAATGGAATTATCAAAGGAGCGCAGGCAATAGGGAAGGGAGCTTCAAAAATAATAGATAAAATTACATTGGCAATATATTCCGAAATGCATGTTAAAGAAGTTGCAAAAATTGAAAATGCATATGCCCCCTGCGTTGCTCCAGTTTTTGATGCTGTCTCAATAGCATGTAACATGGTTGAGAAAAAAGTGAGAAGATGAAGAAAATAGCTGAAGGAATATTTAAGGAGGGCAAAAGAATTTTTACAGAAAATTTAACTCCAGGAAAGAAGGTTTATAACGAAAAGCTTGTAAGATATAAAGGCAAGGAATATCGTTCATGGAATCCATATCGAAGTAAAATGGCAGCAGCGATTCTGAACGGAATTAAAGAGATTCCGATAGGCAAAAAAAGCAGGATTCTCTATCTCGGCGTCGCCAATGGTACAACTGCGAGTCATTTTTCTGATATTGCAACAGAAGGCATAATTTATGGTGTGGAAATCGCATTTAAACCAATGAAGAAATTCATAAAGTTATGCGAGGAAAGAAAAAATATGGTGCCAATTTTTGCAGATGCAAATAAACCAGAGTTGTATGAAGCAATGGTCGAAGAAGTGGATTTGCTTTATCAGGATATTGCCCAAAAGAATCAGGTTGAAATTTTTCTGAAAAACATGGAAAAATTTCAGCCAGATAAAGGAATTATTATGGTAAAAGCAAGGAGTATTAACATTGCCATGGAGCCAAAGAAAATTTTTGAAAGAGTAAGAAAAGAGATAGGAAGAAAATATGAGATAAAGGAGGCAATAAAGCTATCTCCGTATGCAAGAGACCATATTGCAATAAGTGTTGAAATATGAAAAGAGAATTAATAAAAATTGGATATGAAGTAGCGTGGATATCTATAGCGTTAAACATAGTCCTTTTCGCTTTAAAATACTGGGCAGGATTAACTTTTCATTCTGTGGCAATGATAGCAGACGGATGGCATACTCTCGCTGATAGCTTAACTTCTCTTGTAGTGATTGCTGGATTCTGGATAGCATGTCGTCCTGCAGATGAAAAACATCCTTTTGGACATGGAAGAGCTGAAGCAATTGGTTCGACAATAATAGGCACGCTCCTTGCTGTAATAGGATTCCATTTTTTGATG
>VBQI01000016.1 GCA_008297865.1 Thermoplasmata archaeon | reverse complement strand
AAGAAGGCAAACTTATTACGAGCAGGCAAAGCTAGTTGATCCAGTTTTTGGAATAGGTTATGGTGTATGGATTCCATTAAGAGAGGATTGGATCAGATTGCCCCAGCCTTTTGGCTCAGCTACCGGCTTCAGCATTGCAGACATTGATAACGATGGTAAAAATGAGATAGGCGTTGCCTGGGGTCGCCATTTCTCTACTTTTAAATGGAATGGAAAAAGATATGAAAAGATTGGAATGTATGTGATTAGCGATTCAAAAACATGGGAAACTACCCTTGACTGCATAGTAGGAGACGTAGATGATGATGGAATGAATGAAGTAGTTGTAACCGGAGGATATAGCAGCGGAAAAGCAGAAGTTATTGTTTTGAGTTGGGACGGAAACAAATTTGTTAAAGAATCAGAATGGAATCCGTCAGGCAATTGGGCAGTATATTTTCCATGGATTGAAGATGTCGACAATGATGGCAAAAATGAAATAATATGCAATACAATGCAGACAGTAGTGCTAAATTGGAATGGAAATAGATGGATTGAAGACGTTGTAGCAACTCATAATACTTCATACCCTTTCGGATGCGTTTCTAAGGATAGTGACGGCGATGGCAAGCCGGAAATTCATGTAACTTTTTACTCACCAACCCTCAAAATATATGAGTATGAGAATGGAGTTTATAAAGAAAAGGCTAGCTTTTATTGGGAAGGCGAAGAAGGCACAATTGAGGCAATAGATGTTGGCGATGTTGATGATGATGGAATTGCAGAAATATGTGTAGGAACAAACTATATTCATATCCTGCAGTGGAATGGCATAAAGTATGAAGAAGAGTATGTGATTAGAGATACCCATGGATTGCTTGCTGTTACATGCATTGGAGATATGGACAATGACGGAAAAAATGAAATTCATGCAGGCTCAGTTGGTGAAGTTATAGGCAGGGAATATGAGGCATGGATATTTAAGTATGGATGGGAAAATATTTCTTAAATTTTTCTTTCTAAATTATTTTTCATTCTTTTCTTCAATCTAAAATTAATGAACCATCGGGTTTCATCCCATATCTTACAGATTTTTTCATATGATAGAAAATGTATTTGTAAATTATGTAGGTAGAAAAAATATTATAAGGGCATCCATTTATGGCATAGTTATGACAATAATGGAAGAAGCAAAAAGAGGGGTAATTGGCGAAGAAATAAGGCAGGTTGCAAAAGAAGAGGGAATAGAAGCAGAAGTTGTAAGAAGGAGGGTTGCAGAGGGGAAAATCGTTATTCCTCACAATCCTATACACAATCCAAAGGCTTTAGGAATAGGAAAAGGATTGAGAGTTAAAGTAAATGCAAATATCGGAACATCTATGGAATATTGCGATATAAATGAAGAGATAGAAAAAGCAAAAGTTGCAATGGAAGCGGGAGCTCATGCAATTATGGATCTATCAACAGGAGGGAACTTAGATGAAATAAGGGTTAAACTGTTGAAAATAGTAGATATCCCATTTGGAACTGTTCCAATATATCAAGCAGGAATTGAAGCCATGAGGAAAAAAGGTGCAATAGTTGATATGACTGCAGATGATATGTTTAAAGCTTTCGAAAGGCATGCGAAACAAGGGGTTGATTTTACGGTTGCTCATGTTGGAGTGACAAAAGAAAGCGTAAAAAGGCTTAAAAGGCAGAAAAGGCTAATCCCAATGGTATCGAGAGGGGGAGCATTTCATATGGCATGGATTCTTCATCACGATGAAGAAAATCCTCTATACAAAGAATTTGATTATTTGCTGGAAATAGCGAAGGAACATGACTTAACCCTTAGCTTAGGAGACGGTATGCGATCTGGAGCTATTTATGATTCGAACGATAGGGCAAAATTTCAGGAACTATTGATTATTGGAGAGCTAATAGAAAGAGCAAGAAATGAAGGTGTGCAGGCTATGGTAGAAGGGCCAGGCCATATGCCATTATGCGATATAGAAGCTAATATAAAAGTAATGAAGAAAGTAACTAACGAAGCTCCATATTTTGTTCTCGGCCCATTGGTCACAGATATTGCTCCTGGCTATGACCATTTTGTTGGTGGCATTGGGGGAGCGCTCGCTGGCTACTATGGTGCAGATTTCTTATGCTATATTACACCTGCAGAGCATCTTGGACTGCCCACACCTGAGGATGTAAGAGAAGGTGTCATTGCAACACGGATTGCGGCGCACGCAGCAAATGTTGCAAGAGGGATAGATAGAGACATCGACAATATATTTTCTCAAGCAAGAGAAAAGTTAGATTGGAAGACAATGTTTGAGCTTGCAATAGATGCAAAGAAAGCAAGGGAATATAGGGAAAGAAGGAAGCCTTTTAATGCTGTTGAAACTTGCTCAATGTGCGGAAAACTGTGCGCTATAGAAATTGTTAGAAAATATTTAGAGGAGAAATGAAAAAATTCATTTTTCTTCTGATTCTATTATTCCTGCCATTTGCAAGTGCAGAAGTCCATATGGCATATTTTTACACAGATAACTGTGAGACGTGTGAGAAATTACAGCCATTTATAGATGAGCTTAACAACATTTCTTACGTTATTGTCCATTCATATAAAGTGACCTTTTCTACCCACCCAACTTACAATGACAAGATATTGAGAAATCTTTCCTATTCATATAACTCTCCATATGATGTTCCAATTCTATTTCTCGGGAATAAATGGTTTTACTTCAATGAAAGCAATTTTGAAATGGAGAAGAAAAAAGTGAATGAAAGTTTACAAAGAGTTATGGAATTTTATATTGATAACCCCATAAGGCATGGAAAATTGGTTTATCCAAAACCAGTTTGCATACTTGTAATTTTTAATTCATCAAGAAATGAAAGTATTGAAACTGTAGTAAAAGCACTAAAAGAAAATATTACATTTATCAAAATAAATGAGGTAGACATCAAATATAAAGAAAATAGAAGCATGGTAAAAGAATTGCCATACAATACTACACCTGTCGTATTTATAGGAGAGAATCGTTTTTACTTGAATAATGCTAGCTTAAGTTATACAGTTGAAGAAGCAGAAAAGTATGAAATAGTTGGAATAGATTTTCCTGATGAATACGGCAAGAAAAGAATATGTATCCTTTTCTTTTATACTGCTGGCTGTCCTCCATGCGAGAAAATAAGGGCTAAAACCGAATATATGGAAAAGATATATCCGTTGGATGTCAAAAAATATGATATAAATAAACAGAAAAATAGGGAACTTTTGCTTGAATACTGTGCACAGTATAATGTTACTCCAGATAGCTCAAATATTTTCATTGGGGAAAAATATTTTCATTCTGAAGACCAGTTAGATGAGCTGGAGAAAGAAATAAGGAGATGGCTCAACACTGGTTTAGATTGCCCTGAACTAGAAGGAAGGAGTGGAGTTAAAATTGCAGAGGAATTGCTTAAAGGATATACTATCCCGATGGTAACAGTCTATGGTTTACTCGATGGAATAAATCCATGTGCTTTTGCTACCCTTATTTTCTTTATTGCATATTTAGAAAGGGCAAAAAGAAAAGCCATTCTTCCTGTAGGAATCTCTTTCGCAGTTGGAGTATACATCTGTTATTTCCTCATAGGAGTAGGGTCTTCTTGAATTTGTTAGTGTAATAAGAAAACTTATTTCATTTTATCTTGATATTGCAATAGGAAGCATAGCTATCATTCTGGGAGTATTCAGTATTTCGGATTTCTTTATCATAAGAAAAGGAGGAGGAGCGTTGCTTCAATTACCAACTTTCATAAAAAAACGGAGGGGAAGAATAATAAGAAAGATAACTGAAGATAAAAGGATTCTAATTCTTTCAACTTTTTCATTTATTGCGGGATTCGCCATCTCCGCTCTTGAATTTGCATGCACTGGACAAATTTATGCGCCAATAATAACAGTTATACAAGGCTCAAGTTCGTTAAAAGTGGTCGCCCTCATTTATCTCATCATATATAACGTAATGTTCATACTCCCGCTTCTCATAATTTTATCTCTTTTCTATTTTGGTTACTCGTCAAAAGTTTTGGGAGAAAGTCATAAAAGAAGTTATGTATATGTGAAGCTTTTTATTGGAATTTTTTTGCTTTTACTTGGTTCCCTAATGCTATACCATGTGCTTGGATGATTAAAAAATATCAACAATTAAAATAAAATTCGTAATCTAAATCTGTAATTCTGCTTGCATATTTCATCATTTCTTTTTTCTTCTCTTTTATAAACATTTCTATCGCATCTTTTCCTATTGCCTTTTGCAGTATCTCATCATTTTCTAACTCATCAATTGCTTCAGACAAACTAGATGGCAACTTTTTTATATTATATTCTCTTTTTTCTTTCTCATCCATTTTGTATATATTCTTTTCTATTGGTTCATATAAAATCTTTTTTTTGATACCGTCTATTCCTGCATGTAATACGGCTGCATATAATAGATAAGGATTAGCCGCAGGATCTGCAATCCTTATTTCTATATCAATATCCTTTTTTGCTGGAATTCTTATTAAACTACTCCTATTATATCTTCCCCATGATATGTAACAAGGAGCTTCAAAACCAGCTATTAATCTTTTGTAAGAGTTAATTGTAGGATTTGCTATTGCTGTGATGGCTGGTGCGTGCTCCAATATTCCACCAATAAAATATCGCGCCGTTTGGCTTAAATTGTATTCATCATTTTCATTATAAAAAATATTTTTATCTTTCTTATAGAGAACGATATGCATATGAGCCCCATTCCCTGCATCATCCTGAAAAGGTTTGGGCATAAAAGTAATTGTAAGATTATGTAATTTGGCGATTTCTTTAGCAAGATACTTAAAATACATATAAAAATCTGATGCCTCCATTGCATCCAAAGCCTTTATTTCCACCTCATGTTGGTTTCTACCTACTTCATGATGATGATATTTAATTGGATAGCCACTTTTCCTTAATGCATCTGCTAACTCCTTCCTATAAGTCTTTGCTTCATCGAGAGAAGAAGGAAGGAAATATGCACTTCCTCTATGGATGCTATATTTTTGTTGCATTTTTTCTATTACATAAAACTCCATTTCAGGAGATATTTTTATTTTATCAAATCCTTGTCTCCTCATTTTTTTGATAGCCTTCTTTAGAATATATCTGGGACAAGCTAAAAAAGGCTTTAAAAAATTATCGAATATATTAGCAATTATTCTCGCCTCATTTTTTTCATGTGGTAGAGGAAGAAACGTGTTTTTGTCAGGTATAGCAATTAAATCGGATTTCCCAACATCTACAAAACCAATGGAAGAACCATCAAAATTAAACCCAGTATTCAAAACATCCTCCATAAATTCTTTTGAAGGAAAGTAAGATACCCTCAGTCTACCTAATAAATCTGTGAAATGAACTTGAATCCATTGTATTTCTCTATATCTTATTGTTCTATCCATCTCTCTTTTTTTCATCTGAAAGTTGATATCATTGAACATATAAATCTTTTGTTTTCGTTTTCGTTGCTTTGTGGCATAACTCTCATTAATTTCGCAGCTTTTCATAGATAAAATTAAAAAATTATTCCCCATTCAATTTTGGGAAGGGGGTTTCGCCTCGCCTTTAACAACCTTCTTTCCCCCTTCCTAATTTATTTATGATATGATATACCTTTCATTATTGTAAATGCTCTATATATTTGTTCAAGTAATATAATTCTGCATAACTGATATGGAAAAGTCATCTTTGAAAGAGAGAGGAGAAAATCTGCTTTTTCCTTCGCTTCTTCTTCAAATCCCTTCCAACTTCCAATAAAAAAACATACATTTTTGTATTTTAGTATAGCATCTCCTAAAAACTTTGCAAAACTCTCTGAATCCATTTCCTTTCCTTTTTCATCAAGGAATATACTGAAATCACAACCTTCTTTTATTTCTTTAACTTCCTTTATTTCTATCTTAATAAATTTTTCTATTCTTCTCTTATATGCCTCCTCCGCCCCCCTATAAAATTTTTCCTTGAGTTTTCCAATACAAACAATTTTAATCATGATATAGAATGCAGAAAATTATTTTTAATTATTATGAGAATTATTATGAGAATTTTTATTAACACAAAATATATCATTGGATGATGAAAGCCGTGATTTTAGTAGATGAAAAAAGCCTGTGGAAAATATGTGGAAAAAGTATTTTGGCAAGACTCACCAATTTATTAAAGAAAAATATTGAGGAAATCTATATTTTTGCACCTCCAAAATTGAAGAAAAGAATAAGGGAGGAATTAGGAGAAATCAAATTTTTAAGAAGCTTTAAGGATTTAAAAGAAAAAGCATTGATTATAAAAGGAAATGTATTTTTGAAGGAAATTAAATTCGATGGGGATATCCTTATAGGAAAAGATGGAAGTAAAATTGCATATATTGGAACAAAAGAAAAAATTAGGGGAAGAAGAACTAAGATAGATGGTTTTGAAATAAAAAGTAGGGAAGATATTAAAAAAGCTGAAGAAGAATTATCCCATATTGTGGTGTGCAAAAAAGACATTGTAGGAGAATATTTAACAAAGAAAATATCAGCAAAAATAGCATCTTTAATATGTTCTACCTACATAGCCCCCAGCCAGATGGCAGTGGCAGCTCTACTTATTGCTCTACTATCCTTTCTGTTTTATCTTCTATCAGATTACATCTATGTTTTATCTGCAGCTTTTCTTGTTGGAATTTCTTCTATAGTTTTTGGAGTAGGCGAAGAATTGGCGGAATTGAAGGAACAGAGATTTTCTGAGCTTCCAAATATTTTTGCAATTTTCCTGATTCTGCTCGGCTTTACATTTTTTGCATATGAAGTTGGAAAAAGCATATACGCATGGATCATCAGTTTCTTTGCAGTAATGGGCGTATTTGCCCTTTTCCATGAAAGTCGATTCAAGGATACCTTAATAGGAAGAGATGTAATATTTTTCATTATTTTTATTGCTTCGCTTTTCTATCAGCCTTTTATTGCATTGGTAGTTATATGTATAGCTTGCTATGCAGAACTTGTAAGGCTTACTATGGTAAAATGAGAAGGGAAATTTTCCTTATAGCGATCCTGCTTTTGTCCCTATTTCCTTCTAAAGCCAAAGCTCAATATTATGAAAAAATTGAGATAAATGCACCTGATGAAATGAAATACCAGCCTGTTGACGTGCGCATCAAGTTTAACAAGCCATGTTATGCATTAAATGAGGAGGAAAATTCCATAAAAGTTTTTTATAATGGAAGAGAGATAGAAAGCCAGATTCATAGCCTTGAGAGAAGTAGTGGAGGATTCATCAAAGCATGTAATGTCGTTTTCCTATACCAAGGAAAAGGTACTTATGTCATTCAATATGGGGAAAAAGCGGAAGAGAAACAATATGTTGACCATGTAGAAGTAAGAGATGCTTACTATTATACAGAACCAATTTCTGGATATTTTGCAAAAATAAATTATTATGAAATAAGAGAAGATGGCAAGCCATTGTTTGGCATATGCCAACAAGGGAGTATACTAGGCATAGAAATGGCAAATAAAATGATAAAGGTAAAGGGGAATTCTTTTGAAATGAAAAATTGGGAACAGCTTTTTTCATTTGCATTTTTCTATGCAGAAGGAAAAACAATTGGGACAGATGAAAAACTTGTTGGTAAAAAAATCATTGTAGATGGAAATTTAATGGCAAGGGTAGCAATAGAAAGCGCTTCTTCCAATAATAAAGTTAAAACTAAAGCTATCTACACATACTATTATTCGCCATCAGATGAGAAAAGGATGTTTATTCAGCTTCGACATGAGGCATTGGAAAAATGCAGGGTATACGGAAAAACAGAAGAAAATGGTATGTATGCTTACATTCTATGTGCGAGGGCAAGAAGTAGTTCTATAGAAGAATTGAACATGGGAGAAATTCTCCCCAACATATATCTCAATGGAAAAGATGGTATTGAGAGATATGAAATGGAAACAGATCCACAGAACAGAGATTATAAATGGCTTTTGTCATCCAGCGATAATATTCTGCTTGGAGAGAAACCATGGGTTTGTATGGATGGGAATTCGAAGGCCTACGGATTTATCCTCTCAAAAGATGAATATAAGGTTAAGGCTGTGGTTCGACAAGAGGTAAATGTTCCTGGCTTAGAAATAGATGGAGGAGGGGTGAGCGTTGGGAGGGTTGAAGAAGGGGATATTCCGGAGGGAATTATTTGCAAAGGAATTATTGAATTTTTCTATGGGAAAGGATATGAAGATGTTAAAAAAGAGGCAGAGGCATTTTTCTTCTTCAATAAATATAGACAATTTTCAGAAGAGGAAGTTGAAAAAGTAAAAAAGACTATGCATAATTTGACTATAATAACGCATTTTCGTCATTCTTTCCCTTTCTCTTCATATATTTCTGCTCTTTTTGGCGTTTCTGTTCCCCATTTGGAAGCAGAAATATGGAGTAATGATACTTTAATTGCAAAAAGTGTCGTTAATTTCTACAAAGCATCTTTTCAGCTTCCAGAGAGGGAGTATATAGCTAAGATATATTTAATTGGAAAGGAAAAAAAATATATTGGATACAAAAAAATCTCTTTGCATAATGACTTAAGGGAGCACGTATTCTGTACTTTTGGAGGAAAAGTGAATATAGAAACAAAGGAGAAGGCGATAATAAAAATTTTTGATGAAAATGGAATAGAAGTTGAAAAGATGTTCAGCAAAGGCGAAACTATTTTCTCACTTCCAGCTTTGAAGACATATCGACTGGAAATAATATATAAGGGATTTTTATTACATGAAGATAGTTTTTTCCTTCTATTTAGATATAATAAAGAATATGACATTCCAACATATTCTCTTTTTGTAAATATCAAAGATACTCTAGGCTTGCCAGTTGGTATAGCCCTTAACCCTATTTTAAAAAGTAGTGAAATGAAAGAAAAGGTGAACATAGAAAGCAAAAAAAAGGGAAGCTTGTATATTTTTGATGATTTGCCAGAAGCAAAATATGAACTCGTCGTTAAATACAAGAATTTAAGCATTAGGAAAGATATCTCTGTTCCTGAACAGAAAGAAATAGAAATAATTTTTCCGATAACATATTTCATAAAGGTAAAAACATATGATGAAAGGGGTTTTCCTATAAAAGCTAAAGTCCTTTATGAAAGGGAAGGGAAAGAATATAAGGAAAGTAAACTGCCTCCTGCAAATTATGTAATAAAGATATATGACGGCAATAAACTTATTGCAAGTAAAAAAATTTTTTTGATAAGCAATGCAGATTATAAAATTGTAACCACTAAATTTTCTCCTTATCCATATTTCATAGCAGTAATAATTTTTGCAATTTTCATTATAAAAAGAAAGTTAAGCTTTTCAACATTTATTGCAATTTTACTTTCCTCCTCCTTCATTTTTTCCTGGTGGCACCTATCTTCATTTACAAAGCTTTATATATTTCCGCCAAAAATTATAGAGTTTTTTGAGGAGGGATACGGAACATTTTCTGAAGCTCCTTCTCTTTTTTACAGTGCGTTATATGTTGTTTTGTTGCTTCTAACAATTACCTTCCTCTTTCTTTTCACAAAAAAATTATTTCCTTTGTCTATTGTCCCTCTTTCCTTTTCTATTATATTTTTCATTTTCGTTATGATGAAATTTGCAGAAGCAACCACTCGGAGTATCATTGGTGGCAATGAGAATGCTACATGGGGACTTGGAATAGGCTTTTATTCTGCTTTTGCATCATTGATTTTGATAATAGCAAAGGTGGCTTTGAATGAAATTAGAAGAGGCGGTTAGATATGCAGCAGATTTAGTATTCAGTTTGCCAAAGAAAGAAAAAATAAGGATAATTGGACATGTAGATGCAGATGGCATTGCCTCCGCTGCAATTGTTGCAATTGCATTAGCTAGAGCTGGCTACCGCTTCCATATTTCAATTAAAAAGACTGTGCCAAATCTTATTGAAGAGATTAAAAATGAAGAGAACAGTCTTATAATTTTTGTTGATATCGGAAGCAGTTATCTGAAAGAAATGGAGGAATGCGAAAACAATGTAATCGTTCTGGAACATCATATTGGAGGCAAAGAAGTGCCTTCAAATGTAATGTATATAAATGCCCGCTTGCACGGACTTGATGGAAGCAAAGAGGCTTGTGGGGCAAGCGTTGCATACGCATTTGCAAGAGCATTAGATGAGAATAATGTTGATCTCTCCCAGCTTGCCATCGTTGGTGTAATAGGAGATAAACAGCATTTTGCAGGATACAATAAAAAAATTCTAGAGGATGGAATTGGAGAGGGCGTTATTGAAGAAAGAGAGGAATATATTTTTGTAGGAAAGCATTTAAAGGAAGCTTTGGAAAATTCTATTGAACCATATTTTACAGGATTTGTTAACTCCACACCATTTCTTGAAAGCTTGTCATTAAAACCTGAGATGAAATTTGAAGAGCTAAGCGAGGAAGAAAGGAAAAGGCTTTTGTCTGCGCTTACCATAAAACTCATTGAGCAAGGAGTAGACGATATACAGTGGAAGAAGTTAACATATTATGGGAAGAGTTATGGAAACTTATACGATATTGCATCAAAATTAAATGCATGCGCTCGGCTTAATGAGGCAGGCGTTGGCATTAGTCTTTGCTTAGGTGATAAGAAAGCTTATGAAAAATCTTTTCTACTGCAGGAGAAATATAGAGATGAGATAAGGAAGGAAATGAGAGAGCTTGAGAAAAGGGAGCCACATGAGATGAAAAATTTCCTTTACTTTTATGTTGACAAGCCTCCTCTCGCCGGAGTGCTTGCAGGGTTGGCTCTTCACTATCTTCCGATGTTTAAGAAAGGTAAGCCTGTTGTTGCCCTCTCGATCAATGACAGCATTGACATTTCTGCAAGAGCAGATGAGAAAATGGTTTTGGAAGGAATAAATCTTGGAGAAGCAATGAAAAATGTTGCTTTAAAGCTTGATGGCATTGGAGGGGGGCATCCGATAGCGGCGGGGGCTAAAATAAAAAAGGAGAAAGAAAAAGAATTTTTAGATGAACTGGATAAAGAGCTGGCAAAATGAAAACGCTTATCATATGTGAGAAGAATATTTCAGCAAGAAGGATAGCTCAAATATTATCAGAAGGAAAGGCAAAGCAGAGCCGATTATATGGAATTCCGTATTATTTTTTCAACAACCATATTGTTATTGGGCTTAAAGGACATATAATGAAGCTCGATTTTCCAAAAGAATATAAAAAATGGCATGAAATTGAACCAAGAGAATTGGTTGACGTTGAGCCCATCAAAAAAATTGCAGAAGGAAGTATTGCCAGAGCAATAAAAACACTTTCTAAGGATGTGGGCAGGGTAATCATTGCAACAGATTATGATAGAGAAGGAGAGCTAATTGGAACTGAAGTTTTGCATCTTTTGCCTGAAGGTATTGAAATTAAAAGAGCAAAGTTCAGTTCAATTACACCAGCAGAAATTAAAAAATCTTTCGAAAATTTGGGAGAAATAGATTTTAATCTTTCCAAATCTGCAGAAGCCCGTCAGCACATCGACTTAATATGGGGAGCAAGCTTGACTAGATTCATCTCTCTCGCTTCTCATCAACTTGGAAAGGATTTCTTATCTGTAGGAAGAGTGCAATCTCCAACTTTAGCTCTTATCATTGAAAGAGAAAAAGAGATACAGAACTTTGTCCCAAAGCCTTTTTGGAAGATAGTTGCTGTATGCGAAAAAGACGGAATTCAATTTGAGGCAAAGTATCCAGAAAATATATGGGATGAAGATTTGGCAAATGAAATTTATGAAAAAATAAAGGAAACAAAGAAGGGTAAAGTTAAATTTTTTGAAAAAGAAATTAAGCAAAATGCCCCTCCTCCACCTTTTGATACCACTTCCTTTCTGAAGGAAGCTTCTAAAATGAGATTTTCTGCGACACAGGCAATGAAAATCGCTGAAGAGTTGTATATGAACGGACTTATATCATACCCAAGAACAGATAACACTGTCTATCCCGCGCTTCCTTTTAGGAATATTCTTGATAAATTAAAGAAAATTTTCCCTAAAGAAGTTGAAAAAGTGCTAGGTATGATAAGAAGAAAGCCAGTAGCTGGTAAGAAATTCAGCAAGGATCATCCCCCAATTCATCCTGTAGGAGTAGCAAAACTTGAGGGAGGACACGCAAAGATATATGAACTGGTTGCCAGAAGATTTATGGCAACTCTTTCCAAAAATGCTTTAGTTGAGGTAAAAAATGCAGAAATAGAGGCAAATGATGTAATTTTAAAGGCAAGTGGGCTCGTTGTAAAAGAAAAGAATTGGATGGAAGTTTATCCAGTGAAAGTAAGTGAGAAAATCCTTCCGGATATGGAAGTGGGAGATGACATTGTTATATTGAAAGTTAAAAAAATAAAAGATGAAACAAAGCCTCCAAAGAGATATACACAGGGCAGTTTAATAGTAGAAATGGAAAAAAAAGGATTGGGAACAAAATCTACAAGGCATGAAATTTTGGGGAAGCTCTATCAAAGGAACTATATAAAAGGGGGTCAGATAGTGCCCACGCCTTCTGCATTTGCTGTGGTGGAAGCATTGCAAAGTGGGGCTGAAATAATTACAAAACCAGAGATGACAGCTCACCTTGAAGAAGAGATGAATAAAATTGCAGAAGGTAAAAAAAGTTTTTCTGAAGTAGTTGAAGAATCAAGAGAATTGCTGAGGAAAGCATTTGAGATTTTGGAAGAAAAAGAAGGAAAAATAGGTGCTATAATTAGGGAAGCATTAGAAAAGCAGAATTACTTTGGCATATGCCCAAAATGTGGAGAAAAACTTGTTTTAAGAAAATCTGCAAAAGGGAGAAGATTTGTTGGATGCTCCAATTTTCCGAAATGTAGTAATAGCTATCCATTGCCACAAAAAGGGAGTGTTTTTTTTGAGGGAGAATATTGCAAAAAATGTGGTGCACCTATAATAAGCATTGTTTCAAAAGGCAAAAAATGGAAAAAATGTTTAAATAATTGCAAATAAGCCTTTTAGGCTTTTCCTTTGCCTCTTGATTTTGGTCTAAGTCTCTTAGAGCCACATCTTCTGCACTTTTCAGCTTTAATTGGATTTCTCGCATTGCATTTCATACAAATGAGCTTGTTGAGCAATCGTGCTTCTGCTTCTGGAAACTTTGCCATGATGGTAAACATGCTATATTTATAAATATTTGTATACTATTTTTTGAAAATTTTTTGCAATTTTTCTACGGTATAAGTATTTATTATATCCTCCTTAGTTGCCCATCCTCTCCTTGCTACAGCAATTCCGAGTTTATAATACTGCAGATGATCCTTTCTGTGAGCATCTGTCCCTATAGATAGTTTAACTCCCATATCTACTGCAAGCTTTACATGAATATCATTTAAATCAAGCCTATCTGGATAAGAATTTATTTCCATTATTACGCCATTATCCTTTGCAGTCTGTAAAATTTTCTCCATATCTACTTTAATTGGTTCTCTTTTCTGAATGATTCTGCATGTAGGATGCGCCAAAATGTCAACATATTCATGCTCTATAGCTTTTATTATCCGAGTTGTCATTTCCTTTTCTTCCATTCTAAAAGCTGAATGAACACTTGCAAGCACAACGTCAACTTGCTTTAATAAATTATTGCTAACATCCAGCTCTCCATTTTTCATAATATTTGCCTCAACTCCATGAAAAATATATATGTCATCATATGCCTCTCGAAGCTTTTCTATTTCTTTTGCTTGTTCTAAAACCTCTCTTTCATCCATCCCGCCTGCAACCTTCAGGCTCCCTACATGGTCAGTGATAGCAATGAATTTGTGTCCAAGTTGGCGTGCTTCTTCAATCATTTCCTTTATGGTATTTGAACCATCACTCCACTTTGTATGCATCTGCAAATCACCTTTAACTTCCTCATACCCAACTAATTTTGGGAGTTTTCTATTTAAAGCAGCCTCAATTTCTCCCCTGTTCTCTCTTAATTCAGGGGGTATCCATTGCATACCAAGTGCCTCATAAACTTCTTCTTCATTTTTTCCAGCAATTCTTTTTTCTCCCATAAATAAGCCGTATTCGTTGAGTTTATATCCCTTCTTTATTGCAATTTTCCTTAATTCTATATTATGCTCCTTACTTCCAGTAAAATATTGCAATGCTGAGCCAAAACTTTCTGGCGCAACAATCCTTAAATCAACTTGTATGCCCCCATAAAGCCTAACAGACGATTTTGTCTCTCCCTTGGCAAGGACTTTCTCAACTTTTTTCATACTGGTGAAAATATCCATTATTTCTTTTGCATTAGATGACACTGCCAGAATATCAACATCTCCTACGGTTTCTTTCCTTCTCCTAATCGAGCCAGCTAGACTTATTTTCTCAACATGCTTTTTCAACATTTCAACAATTTCATTTGCTTCAGGCAGCACAAAGCCGAGTAGAAAGCGGTGTTGGCGTTGGCGCGCAAGCTCAATGTTTTCAAGAATTTTTTTCTCTGTTTTCTCACCAAATCCTTTCAATCTTCTTATTCTTCCTTCTTTGGCAGCCTTTTCTAAATCATCTAAATTTTTTACTCCGAGTTTTTCATAAAGCGTTTTAATCATTCTTGGGCCAAGTCCTTCAACTTCCGACAGTCTTTCTATATCAACAGGTATTTTTTTCATTAATTCTTCAAGCTTTTTCACTCTGCCAGTTTCAAGAAATTCCTTTACTTTCTCTGCTATGCTTTTTCCCACTCCTGGAATTTTTTGTAGTTCTCCTTTCTTATAAACCTCCTCAATATCAATGCTAAGACTCTCTATATTCTGGGCTGCTTTTCTGTAAGCCTGTGGCTTAAAATCAACCCCTTCCATCTCAAGTAAATCTGCAATTTTGTAAAGTATGCGGGCAATTTCCTGATTTTTCATTTAAATCACCAATTAATCCTAACTACTTTATCATATCCACATCTCGGGCAAGGCATTTTTTGCTCTTTCTTTTCATATCCACACATTAAACATTTCACATCCTTCAAAAAATTTCTATTAATATTATTTTTGGTAGCATGACATAGTAGGATGCATATTTCTATCGAAAAATTTCGTTAACAGCACACTCTGACAACATAAAACAACAGTGACATAAACATGTAATCAAATGAAAAAGAAAATATATATGGAAATATTAAAATGGAGAATGACGTCAATAAAAGAAATATACAAGGATTACAGATTTCTGTTAGTATTGATTGTGGCAATGGCTATGCTGATAAGAACAATACCTCTTTTCATTTATGCTGCATGGGGAAATGATGTTGGCATATATTACTATTTAACCAAGAAGTTTATAGAAACAAAACAATTCTATTTTTACCCTTATAAAGGATGGGGCTCATCTTACAATTTTTTTCCTCTCCTATATGTTTTTGCTTCAGCTATCCATCTTACTATCGGTATAAGTGAATTTAATGCACTTCTTGCAGTTGGTCCAATTTTGGGAGGACTTTGCATTCTTTTGATATATTTTATTGCAAGAGAAATTGGTTTCGAGAAAAAAACTGCATTGTTGAGCGCTGTTGTGCTTGCAGTCATCCCAGTACATGCCTATCAGACGTCTCATTCAGCCCCCCTTACTGTTGGGCATTTTTTCCTTCTCCTTTCCTTACTTTTTTATTTAAAATCTCATAAAAGCAGGAAATGGATTGGACCACTATATGCCTCTACTTTCCTCCTTATTTTATCCCATCATCTTACTACATACATGTATCTTATCTCAATAATGTTCATTTTGTTCTGGAGAAATTTGCATTCTAATAAATGGACAAAACATATATGGGAAGATATATTTTACGTTATCTTTTTCGTTGCGCTAACTTTTTCATATTGGATATTAGTGGCTACTCCTGTATATTACAATTTTATGAAAGGAGAAATACCCCTCTCTTCTATACAAATTGTTTTGCTTTGTTATTTACTTTTCCTTCTTGCCTTCCTTATCGTGCATATAAGGAGAAAATATTTTCCAAATTTAATGGTAAAACCACTTATTGAGCCGACTACAAAGAAAATAACTATTATTTTTTTCCTCGCTTTCATAATTACAGTTCTTTCAGCAGGGCTGGGACAATTTTTTACACTACACTGGTTTTCGATGGAATTTGTTTTATGGACTATTCCTTTTGCCCTGATGGCTGGTTTCGGGGCAGTTGGATGGCTTTATTTAAGAGAGAATTGTGTCAGAGGGTGGTTTCTTGCAATTATATTATCTATGTTTATAGCTATTATATTCGGTTTTAGCCTGCTTTATCCAGAAAGACATATTGAATATATTTCTGAACCTCTTTCTTTGCTCGTTGGTTATGGAATGGCAAAGATAGCTGGATTGGTTAAAAAACATCAACGCATTCCCCTTGGCACTTTTGCAGTTGCTGTCATAGTTGCAAACGCTGCCAGTATGATTCCTATGGGAGAATACTCTGAAGGGTTGTGTGAGGGACTCCCGCCAAGCACACTAAACCTTATTAAATGGATGGAAGAGCATATATCAAAGGATGCAGTAATTGCATCTGATCAGAGGATTTCTAATTGGCTTTTCGCATATGGCTTCAATACAACATATGATAAGCGTGGAAAGACGTGGTATCCGTACAAGCTGTGGAATGAGAGTAATTGGCTTGATTGTATAGATGAATTAAAGGGAAAAGTAGGAAATGATTCCTACGGTAGAATAGATTATATTGTTATTGATGGAATTATGAAGAATAAGGGAGTAGGGATAAAACTGTATAATGTTATACCCCTAACAAATGAATCTTATGAGAAATTCTGGAAAGAACCTTTTATCCTTATATACAGAAATTGCACATATGAAAAAAACTATATGCCAAAAAAAATAAATGAGACAATTGACTACATGAATTATAGCAATGCAACGATGATGGAAAATGTTTTAGACTGGGCGGAGCTATATAAAATTGACTGGGGTTATATAGAACAATATGAAAGAGATAATTGAGAAAGCAGTAAAAATAATGGCATCTGAGCCTGCTTTACTCCGCCTACACGGCAATATAATGGTAGCTGGCGATACACATGGAGATGTAATAATATCAAGGCATATAGTGGATAAATTTTTTGATGATAGATTTGATTACTTAATTTTTCTTGGGGATTACATTGATAGAGCCCCTCCAGATGTGGGAAGCTCATTACACAATATGAACTTCCTTATAGAAACAAAAGTTAAGCACCCAAAAAAGATTTATTTGCTTAAAGGAAATCATGAGGCAAATTATGCCATCCCTTGCTATCCTCATGACTTTGAATATGAAGCTGGAGAAATGTATATGGATTACATTAAATTATTTAAAGAAATGCCTCTTGCAGCAATGCTGAATAATGTTTTTGCTTCTCACGGAGGTATTTTAAAAGAATTGATAGATTTAGATAAAAATGATGTCAAAGCAATTGAAATGCTTACATGGAGTGACCCAGCTATAGCAAATTTATATAGGGGTGCAGGTGTTCCATTTGATGAGAACGATTTAGAAAAATTTTTAGCGATGATGAATGCAGAGGCATTCATAAGAGGACATGACTATAATATGAATGGCATCATTGTATACAAAAAATGTCTTACAATATTTTCCTCAAGGTCTTATAAAGATATGGGAAATAAAGGCATACTCATAGCAAAAATAAAGGGAGACATTTATGCTATAGACGATATAGAAATTGAGGACTTTTACACTGGAAAATGGAAGAAATATAGAGTTAGATATATCTAATCTATTTTCTTTACTATCTCTATATTCCTTTTATAGCTTATTAAGCCAAAGAAGATTTTTCCTTTTATAAATCCTTTTGCAGATATGCTAAATTTCCATTCTTTTAGCACTTCAATAATACTATCGGCTATTTTATCATAATATAAAAACATATAAAATGATGAATTTGTAGAAGAACACGGTTTTATATCAATCTTACCAAAATGAATACGTCCAATTGACGTATTAAGGATTGAAATGGTAAAATTTCCTTCTAAGTCGTCGATTTCTTTTGCTCCTTCATTTACAATTTTTATGCCAATTTTTAGCGAAATATATGAAAATGTTATGTCATTTAATTCTGTTTCATTTATTTCAATAACAACGCTTTTTATTGCTTCAATTTCTGAATAAACATTATATGCAAGCAGAGATAGACAGATAGCAACAATGATTGCTATAATTTTCTTCATTGAAAAT
>VBQI01000083.1 GCA_008297865.1 Thermoplasmata archaeon | reverse complement strand
ACCAGTATCCAACAATTCTATGGGATTTTTTGAATTCTTTTCGTTTGTTTTTCTTTGTTCTCACATCAAACCATGATTCATATTTATTAATGCCATAACCTGTTGAATCTACTATTAGATGTTTTTCTGTTTTTTTAAAATGTTGGAGAGTTCATGTTCTATTTTTTCTAGATATTCTTTAGGAACTTTTACCATTGCTTCTTGTAATGTAGATTTACTTGGTGGACTATTGAAGCCAAGTTTTTTGTATCTTTTATCTTCTCTGAGAAAAGATTCTAAGCCACGATAAGTTTTTTGATGTTTTGATTTAAGTAATAATGCCAGAACCAATGACTTTGGAGGATGTGGAGGTCTACCTCTTTTGGAAATTTCCCATGGCTCAGGCATCTTGTCAATGATTTTCTTTGCGTTTTGAATGAACCATTCATCCTCATTTTTCATAGCAAGATTGTATATCTTCCAATTGGTTTTGAATTTTCTGTCTACTTTTTTATCATTATTGCATCCCATCCATTATGTAGGATAAAAAATATCTAAATTTATTTTTCGGACAACGCCATATAATAAAAAAAAGTTTTTATTGTCAATTTGAAGGAGGTTAGTGACATAAGCAAACTCGATTTAATATCTATAATAGATAGATTAAATGAATTAAAAGGGCGTGGAACTGGGTTTATAGTTTTTATTTTAGAACCACCGTTACTCTCTTCATCTAAAGAAATTGAAGATAAAATAAGGCAACAATTAAAAGAATTAACTTATCAGCCGAATATACACATTTTTGAAGTGGAAAGTAGTGTATTGCCTATTGAAATAGTGAGTAAGATTTTCGGTGTTAGCGCTGATATTCTAAATGATACGCTCTCAAAGCCTCATGAAATAGAAAAGTATTTTATTTCACCATATCTTGGGTCAGGAGAAAATTACAGCGAACTTGCAGAATTAGCCCATAAATTGCAACTAAAAGAAAGAGAAAAAATAAAATCTTTGTTATCAGATATTGTCAAAAGGAATAAAGGCGAAAAAGAAAGCGATCTCCATTATGACTTAAAATGCTTGGTTGTATACTAATTTATTAGTTAAACGATTTGGTAACAAAATTACACCTAAATTTATTTATGAAAATCTTGATAAAATCGAGAAAGAGATACGTACAGAAAAGGAAATAGACAAAGAAAAAATTATTATTGATGTTGTATATGGCCGGGATGCGTGGGAAATAGAGACTCTGTTTAGTCAGGGATTGAAAGGAGGAATAACAACGAAAAAGATTGATGAAACTATAGAAAAATATTATGAAAAGGATGAGAAAGGTGTCATTAAAGGTGCTAAATTGGGAATAAATACAATAAATATTGTTTTAGATAATCTTACACTATATTTGCATTTTCCAGAAATCAGGAGAAAAATAATAATATGGCAAAAAAAGACTGGAAAAACTAGGAAAAAAATAGAATAAAGTTTTGGACTGCAGACTGGAGTGGAAAAAACTGATAGAAGTGAAATCGATGGTTCGATAACCTTTTCTGTGAGAAAATTGAACAACTTTGAAGATTGCATAGCAGAGGTTTGCTTCGAAAAACACCGTCTTCTAAAGGAAGGTACAAAATAACATAAATGTTGCGATTGGTTAGTTAAATGAAGGGAAAAGTATAGCGGTTGGGGTTCTCAATTCATCTTTGCTTTGAATCTGGTTTTTTCGAAAATGTGGAAAGTAAAATTTTTGCAATCACATTGAAAGTAAAATTCCTGCTGCTATTGCAAGTAAGATACCGATGGCATTAGGCAATGAAATTTTCTCTCTCAGAATTAAAATGCTTAAAAGCACAGTGACGATGGGATATAAGGCAGTGAAAGAAGTTACAATACTAGCTTTATATTTCTGTAAAATAAAATACCATAGCAGGGTGCCTGCAAAGCCAACAATGGTGGCTAAAAGCACAAAAAATACTCCTTTATTTATTTCGAGTTTATCAGGCAGAGAATATGCTACTATAGCCAAGCTTATAAACATGCCAAAAAGATATGTGTAAAATAAAGCCTTCTTTATTCCAACTTCATCTGCTCCAATTTTAAATAAAAAAGCCCACAGCCCCCAGAATATTATTACAGCGATACATAAAGCCACTAGTTTCATTTTCATTTTTATCTTTTTATTGTTTCCTTCTCCATCAACTTTCTCCTTTCCTTCGCCGTTCTTCCAGTTGCTTCAAATAAAAAATCATTCCATTTTTTTAGCACAGCATAATCTGCGCTGACTTCAGAGGGAGGGGTTATATCTACAGTAAGCATGTTACCTTCCTTCCTCATATATACCTTACCTATTCCCTCCGCTTCAAATTCTATACCTTTTTCAATATCTCCTTCAACACCAAAATATCTTTTTATTAAAGCATTTAAATCTGGCTTGTGTCCTCTCTTAATTGAATACTTTCGCATAATGGCATATAGAAAATGTTTATAAAATCTTTTTAATACAAAACGATGAAAGTAGTCATTTCTTTAGGCGGCTCAATAATTTCTCCAGATGAACCAGATTATATAAAAAATGTCGCTTCCCTTATAAAAAAGGCATCTGAAAATCTCGCCATCTATGTTGTAGTAGGCGGTGGCAAGCTCGCCCGCAGTTATATAAATGTGGGCCGAAAACTCGGAGCCAGCGAAGAATATCTCGATGCCATAGGCATATCTGCAACCCGTATGAACGCAATGCTCCTCAACATCTTCTTCAATAAAACCATTCCTTCAAGCATTGAAGAAGCTTGCAAGATAAGCCCGCCAGTTATTATGGGTGGCACTGTACCAGGGCATTCTACCGACGCAGTCGGAGCCATGCTTGCAAGAGAAATTAGAGCAGATCGTTTTATCATTGCAACAGATGTTGATGGAATTTATGATAAAGATCCGAAGTTGCACAAAGATGCAAAAAAATTTGATAAAATAAGCATAAAAGAGTTGCGTCGAATGGCAGGAGATGAATGGGAGCGGGCTGGAAAAAGTGCCGTCGTAGATGCAATAGCCTGCAGAATAATAGAAGAAAGTAAAATTAAAACGTGCGTAGTCAATGGTAAAAATCTGAGAGAATTAGAAAATGCTATATATGGAAAAAAGTTTAATGGAACATTGGTTGAGATAGAATGATTCCTCAACATGCTCATTGTCAAGTATGTGGAAAAGCGGTAAAATATGGTGAAGCATTTTGCAGTGAAAAATGCAAGAAGGAATATGAAGAGTGGATGAGAAAAAGAAGAAGAATGCAGCTTTTTTTATATGCAATGATTGCTTTAATAATCATTGTATACATGTTAATGATTTTTTCAAGAAGCTCTTAATAGCAAGATTTACCCCAATCTTTTTATATATCTTCAGCATGTAAAAAAGTGGAAATATGGAAGGAACAGTAAAAAAATGGGTAAATAAAAAAGGGTATGGTTTTATTGGAGTAGATGGACAAAAAGATGTTTTTGTTCATTACTCTGATATAAAGAAGGAAGGATTTATAAGCCTTAAAGAAGGACAAAAGGTAAAGTTTGATTTAGTAGATACAGATAAAGGACCGAGAGCAAAAAATGTAGAATTGCTGGAATGATATTATCAGATAGAGATATTAAGGAAGCAATTTTGAGAAAAAGCATACAAATTGAGCCATTTAGTGAAGATAATCTTACTCCAAATGGATATGATTTAACAGTTGGAGAAATTTATATTGAAGGAGAAAAGAAGAAAGAAGCAAAGATAGCTCCTCTTAAATGGTTTGCCATCTCTACGAAAGAATACATAAAACTAAAGGATGTTACAGCACAGTTGTGGATTCGCTCCACATATGCAAGGAAAGGCGTACTTTCTTCATTTGGGAAAGTAGATGTTGGTTTCGAGGGTTGTCTAACTCTATCCTGCTTTAACGCCAGGCAAGAAATTGAAATTAAAGAAGGAGACAGATTTTGCCAGATTGTTTTTGAAAGACTTGCATCAAAACCATCAAAATACTATGAAGGAAAATATAAAGGACAAAAGACTATAAAACTTTAGATATTAAACATTAACACACCCTTTTCCCTCCCTATCTTTTCCCTTTACTATATATTTCCACCCTTATTTTGTAAAACCCCGTAGCTCTTTCATTAAAACACCATGTATATGGTTCCTCATCATCTTCATGAATCTTTTTCCATTTAAGTAAAACACTACCTTCTCACATTTTGCATCTACTTCAAAATTAATTTTTCCTATAGCTAACAGAAAATTTGCGTTGAATATTTTTCTTCCCATTAAATATATCCCATTTTCTGGTAATATTTCTATTTTCCTCACTATGGGAACTTCAATATATGAATCATATTTTCCCCCAAAATAAATTCTATTTCTTGCAACATTATATGTTTGGTTTTTCCTTATAGCCTCTCCTGTGTTTGGATTTCTTTCATATGCTGGATAACTGCTTGAAGTGATCATTATTCTTATCTTATGCCCTTTATTAAAAGTAATTGCAATATTGCCAAGGCTTATATTTAATTCATATACTTTTCCTTCCTCCAGAAAATGCTCTTCTTCAAAAGATATTCTATGTCTCGCCATTAAAATTCCCTCAGCAATTAAATATGATTTACCATTTGGATATACATCACATAACTTAACGATAAAATCTGTATCTTTTTCAGAAGAACTTACCCATAAATGCGCTTTTATTTCTCCTGCAATAGCAACAGACTCATTTAAAATAGGAGAGGTATAAATTAGGACATCGTCTCTTCTCTCCAGCTCGCTTTGCTCCATTGGACCTGCTGGCCAAATTAAGTTTCTTCCGCCAATTGTGGGAGCGGGATTCATTGGATTATACAAAAATTCATGCATCCCTTCTTCCTCATCGAAGCTTAATATTTTGTCCCTAGGAAAAGTTTTTTGCTATCTGCCATAGGAGGCTTGCAAACCACCTTTTTCATGTGCTTGCCACTTTCTCAAGCAAATATAGCAAATATTTCCAGAAATCCTCCACGCTTTTGATGTTAACCTGTTCATCTGGGCTATGCGGATGCTCTATTTGGGGGCCAATTGAAATTATTTCATTTATACCAGTAATTTCTCCTATTATTCCTGTCTCCAATCCTGCATGTATAGCTTTCTTCTCTGCCTCCTTTCCATAAAGCTCCTTAAACGCATCAGATGCTACCTTCAAAAGCTTTGATTCTAAATTTGGCTTCCATCCAGGATATTTACTTCCCTCTTCTACGCTTGCATTTGCCAATTCTGCTATGCATCTTATACTCTGCATAACTGCATCCAAAGCAGAATTTATGGAGCTTCTGGAACTCATAACAATGGTAAGCTCTTCATCCATTCTGACTGTTGCGAGATTTGTAGATGTTTCAACAAGCCCCTCCACTTCCTGACTCATTGCAAGCACACCATGAGGTAGAGACATTAGCAGTTTCACAACCTTTTTACTCATTTCCTCTGTAAGTAGCTTGTTTATTTTGCATTCTTCTACCTCTACTTTCAGATTGGGCTCGGTTTTTGAATACTCATCTTTAAAAGCACTCTCCATCTCCCTTATTTTGTCGATAACCCTGTCCCTTTCTGCCATAACTTCAGCGAAAGCTTCCCTAGGTATTGCATTGTGCTTGTCTCCGCCTTCAATTTTACTTATCCTTGCACCTATGGCATAAAGTATGCGAGCAAGAAGCTTTATTGAATTTGCCCTTCCTTTATCGATTTCTATTCCTGAATGTCCTCCTTTGAGTCCTTTAACAGTTATTTTTATTCCATTTGCATCCACCTGCTCATATTTTAATGGAAGTTTTATAGTAGAATTGCCACCGCCAGCGCATCCAATATATATTACTCCGAAATCCTCGCTATCCAGATTAATTAAATAATCTCCTTTTACAAATCCCTTTTTAAGAGCAAATGCTCCTGTTAGCCCAGTTTCTTCATCCACCGTAAAAAGGAATTCTAATGGACCATGCTTTATATCCTTAGCTTCCATAAGTGCAAGGCATATTGCTACTCCAATTCCGTTATCTGCCCCCAGTGTTGTGCCTTTTGCTTTAACCCATTCTCCATCTACATATGGTTTAATCGCATCTTTACTGAAATCATGCTCAACATCCTTATTTTTTTCACAAACCATATCCATGTGACATTGCAACGTCACCATTGGAGCATTTTCATACCCCTGTGCCTTTTTTCTTGCAACTACATTTCCTGCTTCGTCACGTTGCACTTCCAGTCCATTTTTTCTCGCCACCTCAGCTATGTATTCAGCAATCTTTTCTTCATGTTTTGAACAGCGAGGTATACTACAGATTTCCTCAAAATATTTCCACACGATTTTTGGCTCTAAATTCCCAAGCATGAAAAGGTATAACGAATTTATATAAAGAATTATTGCTGGGATGAATGTAAACCGACTTTACCATGCATAGCAAACTTTCTGAATCCTCCCATCTCAATGCCAATTCCAAAATAGCCTTGAATCCATAGCGATCAATCTTTTCCTTTGCCTGAATAATCATCGACGCCAAATATGTTAATAAACAAAGCTAAACCTCCTCCCCCAAAACCTTGAGCAAAAGATTTTGCATTGAAAGAGTCATATCCCCCTATATCGAGAAGTAGTGAATGAGCTGTTAAGCCAGCTGTTGTAGATTGCCCCCACCAAGTTATATTGTAAACATCGTTTCCAAATATGTCTATTAGGTAAGAAATTCCTGGTCCTTCTGTATAGGCTTGACTTGTTGAACCAGATAAGTAAACATCGTTTCCAAATATGTCTAAAAGAAGAGAAAAGCCGACATATCTAGCAACTGATTGCGATAATCCAGTAGTCTTTTTTAAAATTGCGAGATATTTATCATTTCCAGATTTATCAATTAGTATTCCAACACCTAAAAAAGCTCCTATTGCCTGACAACCACCATATGATGCCTCATAAACATCGTTTCCTCTTCATACCATTTATCAACGAAATATCGAAGCTTTTCAACATTGCTCATTTCCTTTATTTTCATTTCCCCTTTTCCTATTTCATACCCTTTTCCAATTATCCTATAAATTATTTCTTTTGCATTATCCATTACATCTATCATTTTTTCTACGTTCACATTTAATGCTTCATTGCTTGAAACATATTCCATTGCACACAAAATTGATGAAATGCTTTTCTTCAATTCATAAGGCATTTCTGGCAAATTTATAGAAAATTCCATGGGCAATTCGATTTCTTCAGCATATATTCCAATTTGCTCTGCTGAAAGAAGCAAAATATCTCGTAAATCTGCATTGAGAAATTCATTTATTAAATGGAACGAATTAAAATTATATTGTAGAACATTCTTGTTTATGGAACTATCTGTGCTATAAGAAATAATTGATGAAAAAATGAATAAGGGAAGCATAAAGCAGACTAACTTTTTCATGAAAATTAATTTATGTAGCATCTATATGTTTTTCGCAAGTATTGACAAAATTCCTCCCAGAATTTACTGGATTTATTTATGAGAGAGTAGAAATAACGAAAGAAAAGAGTAGGAGAACTTAATACTTAGACAAAAAATTTAGAAAGAATATTATATACCTTTTTTAATACATGTTTACAAGTCGGGAGGGGAAAAATGAATGAAAACGCTGAAGAAGCTTGCCTTAATGAAATCTCTCGCAAAATAAGGGAATTTTTACAGGTAAATATGGCAGTTTGTCCTGAGTGCAGGGATTAAATTCCCTCTGCATAGCGAAACAAATTCCCTGCTAAGTAGATAGCATACTGTATTTTGTTCATTGGTTTTGCTTTTAAAATGCATATACCATTTTTTTTAATTTCTCCAGTTTCAAAATCTATCTCAATCTCGTCTCCTGTTTCAACTTCTGCCATATCCAATGCATTACATTCCAAAACTGCAAGCCCACTATTGATTGCATTTCTTTTATAAATTGCACCAAAAGATTTTGCAACAATTGCGTTTATTCCAAGAGCAATAAAGCAGTCAACTGCATGCTGACGGGATGAACCACATCCAAAATTTTCTCCTGCAAAAATTATGTCTCCTTTCCTCGCCTTTTCTGGAAAATCCTGCCATCCTTCTAAATTGCTGAAAGCATATTTTGCCATCTCTTCTTGCTCTGTAATATGCAAATACTTGTTGTGATATATCATATCGGTATCAATGTCATCCATCAGTTTTCCATCCTTCTCTATTTTCCATACCCTTCCTTTAACTTTCATATTTCATCAACTCCTGTAATATAGCCAGTTAGCGCACTCGCCGCTGCAGTCTCAGGCGACGCAAGATATGTATCTCCTGCTCCCTGCTTTCCTTTAAAGTTTCTATTAGATGTTGAAACTTGGACTTCACCCTCGCCAGTCATTCCGATTTGCCCGCTGGCACATCCAGCACATGCTGAATGACTTATTATGGCACCAGCATTAAAAAGCTCTTTCATTATCTCGCCATTCATCATTTCTCTCCATACTTCTCTCGTTGCTGGAACCACTTTTAATGTTATATTTTCTGCTATCTTTTTGCCTTTTAAAATTTTTGCAACTGCTTGCATGTCTTCCACTCTGCCATTCGTGCATGAGCCAATGAAAACACTGTCTACTTTTATATCATGAACATCTCTTACTCTTTTAACATTGCTTGGAGAAGGGGGCAAAGCAATAAGTGGCTCAAGATTGCTTACATCAATATCTATTTCTTTTTCATATGTTGCATCGTCAGCATATACTGGCTTTATTTCTTTACCGCTTCTTTTACTGTAAAAATTAATGACTTCTCTATTTGGAGGAATGAAGCCAATTATACCTCCCATTTCAGTTACCATCGAAGCAAGAGTGATTCTTCCAGCTAGGCTTAACTCATCAACGATTTCTCCATAAAATTCAATTGCCCTCCCAAGCACTTTTCTCCTAAGCTCCTTCACACATAGTAAAGCCAAGTCTTTTGCACTCCATGGAGCGGAAGGCGTACCAATAAAATTAACTTTTACTGTCTCTGGTACTTCAAACCACGTCTTGCCGGTTTTGAAAACAAATGCAATGTCAATGTCTCCCATTCCCTGCCCAAATGCCCCTACAGAGCCAAGAATGTTGAAATGACTATCTGTTCCAACTGCAGTTATGCCGGGGTAAGCCAGGCCTTCTTCGATTACAACATGGCTTCCTATACCTCTGCCAACATCATAAACTTTTATTCCATTCTTTCTAGCAAATTCTCTGCAAATCTGCTGATTATTTGCATATTCAATAGTGTTTGCAGGGGCATTGCAGTCAAAAGTAAAGAATGTTTTTGTGGCATCCTCAATATATTCTGAGCTATAATGCTTGAGTAAATTTTTTACAACCTTTGCTCCAGCAAAGTCCCGAGCTGTTCTTAAGTCAATATTAAGCCATATTGTATTGCCAGCTTCTACTTTATCTTCAGTATGCATTTGGAAAATTTTTTCTATTATAGTTGGCATTTCGAGAAAATAAAATAGCCCTATAAATTCTTTTCTTTTACAATAGGGCAACACTTACAACATTATTTCCTCTAACCATTACTTTTCCAAGTCTTCTTTCCTCTCCCTCCTTCTCTTCTCTTGCATCTTCCAAAACTAAGTTCATGTATTGATCATACCCAGAAAGCTTTCCAGTTAGAAGTCGTCCATCTTTTAGAAGGAGTGACACCTCTCTGTTTATACTCACTTCTAATAAATCTAAAGGCAGTACCATAACAAAGAATATTCTCCTCTTTTATATATCTTATCATAGGGTCGTTTCTTTCAGTAGATGACCCGATTATTTTCTAAAGTCTTTTTCATATATTTTTGGTGGATGGGATGCAGAAAATACATTTGGTTAATAAATTTACCA
>VBQI01000082.1 GCA_008297865.1 Thermoplasmata archaeon | reverse complement strand
AGTCTCTATTGATGGATCTTCATAAGCTGGCACATCAATCTGAAAGGTTGGCAAATAAATGTGCTCCAAGTCATTCCAGTCATATGGCAAGCCATTGCTTCCATCAGAATAGTCAAAAAGATAACTTCTGTTTTCTGAGTAAAACCATGGTTTATTATAGATATACTGATAATTCATCACGCTGTAGTATTTTTCCAGATAAGCATTATATTCATCATCCGGCATGCTTGGATATCTATCATAAACTCTTCTACTAACAATATCGATGCCTGGAAATAAGCCGGGCATTAAGCCGAGAGAATGTCCAAGTTCATGCAAAATTGCTTTAGCAAGCACAACTCTTATTTCTCTTGGGGTAAAAGCAACTCTTGTTATCATGGAATTGAAATCGTTGCTAACATAAATTGCATCAAATCTGTTGTATTTGACAGGAGTAATGAATCCTCCTCCATCTTGTCTCACGCCAACTACAACATATCTGAAAACACCTTTCCTTTCATCTGGAAAATTATATTTATAAAAAGCAAGTAATTGTTTTCCAAGTATATCATCTAAATTTGATTGATATGGTAGTAATTCCCCTCCTCCGTTTGGCACTGCATTCCATCCATCATCAATATAAACGTTTATTCCATGCCTTGCAAACCTTTCAATAATCATTTGCTGACTCTCTTTATAAAATATATGAGGTAAATCAAACATGCCTTTTCTCTCCATTCCATCAGTTTCGATATATATGTCTGGCTGGAACGGATTAGCAAAATAATCTCTTAGCATATATTCTTCAATATTTTCAATTCCATCTATATCTGGATCAAGCTTACTATGTTCATTATAAGTAAATGGGTCATAGCCAAACCTCCATTCCCAATCTGTTGGAATTCCATCATTGTCTGGATCGAGCTTACTGTCATCTACTGTTGGATCAGTTCCAAGAATGTTTACCTCTACCCAATAAGGAATTCCATCATAATCATAATCAGCTTGATATAGGTTAAACCAAACTTCATAATTTTTGCCAAGATAATGCCCCATCCCATCTTTATCCATGAAATAGTCATCTCCAGTCCATCTACCGGTTCTATAATCATATTTTAATTCAATTCTTTCCTTTTCCACTTCTTTCACATTTCTTCCAAATAATCCAGTTGGCACTAATTCAATAATTGAAATTACAACCTTAGAGTATTCTTTCTCCTCCTCAACATCAAATACCATTGAACTTTCATAGCCTATGGTATCCCATGTAGTATATACTCCTGTTTCTCCAACATTTCCTTTTGAACTCCCTTTTTTGCCATCAACTTCAATTACATAATAAAAAGAAGGTGGATTTCTCCAATCTAAGCCATAACTAAGCATTTTATCCATTAAGCCTCTATTCCTTATTCTCAAAATTTCAACAAACAATGCCTGATTTTCTAAAGGGCTTATTCTGTCATCAATAATCTTTTCTTCCTTTTTTTCTACTGGTGCTTTTTGAAATTGTAAGAGTGTTGCAAGAATAAGAATGATAATTATTATTACTCCAATTGCTACCTTTTCCCTTTTAACCAACATTATATGAATAAACATCCCTATTTTTATAGGTTGCTACAAGCTATTGCAGAAGAGATTCGCCATATCAACAATCTATTTCATTTTGATTTCTTTACATGCAATATAGCATTCGACATCATTTCGTTTGAATGAAAAGCTAAAAATGAAAACTAACTCTTTTCCAATTCTTTCCTTATCATTTCTTTTGCATCATTTTTGGCTTCTTCAATTTTATTAAGCTCTATGCCTGCTTGTCCTATCGTTTTTCTTCCTCCACCACCTTTGCCAAATTTAGTTCCTATTTCTTTTGCAATTTCTGAGCAATCTATAGCCAAATCCTCTGAACATGCTATTGTAAGCACAGCGTTCTTTCCTCTTACACTTGCTGATATAACAACTGCATTTTCTTTTGTAAGCTCTTTTATGGCAGAAGGCATTAAATCATCTTGCACAATTAGTTTTACTCCTTCATATTCCTCTGCTCTCTCCCCTCCCAGCTTCTTCTGCAGTTTCTCAATCTCCTTTCTCAGGCTCTTCCATTCCTTCTCCCTTTTCTTAATTGCTTCAACAATTTTATCTGGCTGTGTATTCAGGGCTTTAGCTGTCTCCTTAACTATCTTCTCCTGCTTCTGTACATATTCTATAGCTTTCTCGCCGGCACAAAATCTGAGCCTTTCTACGCCATCCTGCACACGCTCAACGCCAACAATCTTAATGAAACCTATCTCAGCAGTATTGTTCACATGCATTCCTCCACATGCCTCAGCTTCCACTTCGGGAATTTCAACCACTCTTATTATCCCGCTTTTAGGAGCTCCTCCCTGGTATAGGCGAAATCCAAACTTTTTTTCAGCTTCATTTCTATCCATAAACTTCTTCTTTACTGGAAGAGCTTTCCTCACAATTTCATTTGCAAGTTTTTCTATTTGTTGCACCTCTTCTTCGCTTATCCTCTTGTAATGTGTTACATCAAGCCTTGCCTCATTTTCATCGAGCTCACTTCCAGCCTGCCATATATGATTTCCTAAAGTCATGCGGGCAGATGCATTTATGATGTGCGTGGCAGTATGATGAAGCATCATTGCATATCTCCGCTTCCAATCAATCTCTCCTTGAACTTTTCCTTTCTCTATTTTGCCCTCGATATAATGCACTATGGCTTTTCCTGCTTTCTCAACTTTCTTTACTTTTGCTTTTCTTCCATTTTGGAAAAGAAAGCCAGTATCGCTTTTCTCTCCTCCTCCTTCTGGATAAAAGAGAGTTTTATCTAAAATTACCATATCATTTTCCTTGAAAATTACATTTGCATCAAATTTGATATCATAATCTTTTTCGTAGTACATCTGCTCTGTTTCATATTCATATTCCTTCTCCTCTCTCTGCTTTTCTTCTGCCTTTAAATGGCGTTCTGCAACCATTGATTCAAAATTTTCCGGAATTTCAACATTTGCCACTTCCTTCACAATTTCTGGATGAATGCCATGAGAATCATATAGCTCAATTAATTTCTCGACATTTAGCTCTCCCTGCTGAGCATATTTTCTAACCATTCCTTTCCCCTTCTCAATTATTGAATAAAACTTCCCTGTTTCAATATCAATTATTTCCTCTATCCTCTCCTTCTCATTTAAAAGTTCAGGAAAATCTTTTGCCAGATACTTCAAATGAGCTTCAACAACATCATAAAGGCTTCTATCATATCCTATTTTCTTCATAAAACGCAAAGCTCTCCTTATGATTAACCTAGCTAAATAACCAGCTCCAGAATTGGATGGAACTATGCCATCTCCAAGCATAAAGGCTAAGCATCTAGCATGATCGGCGATAGCATAAATGCTTTCCATCTCCTCCTTTTTTGCCCCATTCTTTATTTCCTCAATGGCATATGGAAAAATTGCATCATAAATGGTACTACTACCATTAACAAGCCACACAAGCCTTTCTAAGCCGTAGCCAGTATCAACAATTTTCAGGGGCATCTCCCTATACTTATCGCCTTTAACAACATAGTTGCCATCATCACTTCTCTCCAGATTCATAAAGACGAGGGTTGCCACTTCCAAGCCGTGGCTTAATACTTCCAGGCAGGCGCCTGCATTTCCTCCGCCTGCCCATTCCGCTTCTTTATAAGTGACTTTTTCAATGCCCATTTCTTCCAAAAAATGGTGGCAATATTTTGCCGTTTCTTCTGTCCAGTAAATGCGTTGCTCATTGTTAAATGCATGATGTCCCATCATTTCGAAAAGGGTTAGATGCCTGCCACTTTTCCCAACTTCTTCCAAATCATTTAGTCTTATACTCGGCTGAGATATGACGAGGGGATTTGCCGGCGGAGCAACGATGCCAGAAGTAACATGAGGTTGAAAATCTGCTATGGAGGCAATAGTGAGATAAATATCATCTCTCCATCTGGCGACGACAGGGTATCTTCTTAGGCGAGTATGACCATATCTTTCAAAAAAAGAAAGAAATGCTTCCCTCATTTCATGCAAATCCATTTTTTTGCCTACTGGATTGCCAATGAATGTATAATCCACACAAGGAGCGTCACCGCACAACTTTTGCTTTTCATTTTTTGTCCAGAAATATGCTCCACACTTCTCACATTTTTTCCTGATGAATCCTTCTTCCTTAAAGAACTGTAGATTTAGGAGTTTCTGGAGCTCAGGATGCATTGATGTAAATAAATGCATTATATAATGATTTTTCGTCTTTTAAAGCCCTAAGTTATAATAAGTTTATACTTAGTTTTTTCATGAATGATAGTATATAAATTTTGTTCTCACACAACAATTTTGTTAGAAATTAGCAATATATACTATTTTCTCATATATTGTACGAAAATGAAAAAAATGCTCATGTTCGAGAAAATGTGCGAGATGCAACAAAATTTAGCATCTGTTGAGAGTAAGGAAGGCATATTTATTTTAGATAGACATGGGAATATATTGTTTGCAAATGAAAAGGCTAAGGAAGTTTGGATGTTGAGAAATGAGCTTGGAAAAATACTCAGTAAAAATAGCTCTTGTCTAAGACTCGGAAGTAAAGAAATAAATATATATCCTATTTTTGAAAACGGGAAAACATCTTTCTTTTTTGGCATAGTAAGAGAAACGAGTAGCGATATAGAACTAAAAAGATACGTAGATAGGGCATATGAAAAAATGAAAATTTTCAAGGAAAGAATAGCTCATCACTTCTTTAATCCGTTAGTAATTGCAAAAGGTTATCTTAATTTGTTATTGGAAAAAAATCTTGATGCCGATGATAAGGCACAACTTGAGAAAATAAAAACTGCGGTTGAGAGGGTTGAAGCAGTTGTTAAAAATATTGTAATAAATGGAGAAATTTGTGAGTAGTTAATTTTGTTTGTTTCTACAACAATAGTGATTTGTCCAATAATTACTGTTACTCTTCCACCAAGAGGTGTAACTTCTCTATTTGATATAATAGTTTTGGTATTACAATGGACCGGGCGGGATTTTCAGTCATTGCTAGGCTTTTGAACCCGCGCCCTCTTGCTTGCGAAGCAAGCGACCTTCCCCTGATCTACCGGCCCATCTTTTTCATAAATTATCGGGAATTGATAAATTTATCTCATATGTAAAGTAAACACAGATCGGTAACATTTCTTAAATCAATTTCCCATTCTTTATAGGAGGGAATGGGAAATGTCACATGTTACTCCAGAAA
>VBQI01000081.1 GCA_008297865.1 Thermoplasmata archaeon | reverse complement strand
AAACTTGTGTGTCATCAACTACAGTTGCATTAAAGGTAAATGAATCACCTGTATATGCAATGTCTGGCGTAAAATCTGTTATTTGTGGAGGTAACGCATCCGTTATTAAAGAAATGACTTTTGTTATGTTTTTTTCATATCCATCATCATCTGTTACAGTTAAAGTAACGTTATATATTCCATAATCAGCATATGTATGATTCACGGTTATGCCACTTCCATTTGTTCCATCTCCAAAGTCCCATGTATAGCTGACTATAGAGCCATCTCTGTCATATGATGAAGATGCATTGAAATAGACTGTTCTATCATTTATTATATAGGAGAAGTTTGCAATTGGCGTATTTTCTCCCCATGGTTCCATTAATGGATACTCATCTCTATTATTTCCTCCAGAAATGTTGTATGGTGTATCTCCAATTCCATCATTGTTATTATCGCTTCCACCATAATCATCCCAGTAATTTCCTCCAGACGGATAATTATCGTTCCAAATGTTGTCTCCGTTGTCATACGCTTGCTGGCTGTTGCCTATGAAATTATTGTGGTATATGGTGTTATTGGATGAATTTAGGTAAACACCATAACTATTATTTGAGATAATACAGCTATAAATCATGCTATCACTTGCATTCTCTATAACCAAGCCACAGTTATTATTTGAATAAATATTACAGTTGAAAATTGTGGCATTTCCTGCAGATGTTATATAAATTCCATCTTGTGCATTGTGATGAACTACATTTTCCATAACATTGTTTCCAGAAGAAAATTCTATTAGGATGCCATCATATGTATTGTTATAGACTGTATTGTTGTAAATGGTGTTCATATTACTTGATGTGGAAATTAGAATACCACAATCTGCATTTCCATATACTACATTATGTGATATGTTATTATAACTGCTGTAAGGCTCCAAAATTATTCCATCTTCTCCATTTTCATATGCGGTATTGTTCAATATTAAACAGTAATTTGAATGCATCAGCAAAATTCCTTCGCCATTGTTGCCTATTCCATTCAGATAAACTACATTCCCTATTAAATCATTATAATCAGAATGCTCTAAAAGGATTCCGTCATAGGTATTGTTGAAGATAATGTTATTGATTATCGAACTATTTAAAGAATTATTCAAGAGAATACCAACATCCCCATTATTGCATATAATTGAGTTTGAAATAGAAAAGTTGTCTGCACCATCTACATATACCCCTTCTTGCCCTCCATTCCTTATAGTGAATCCAGAAATGTTCACTGAATTAGCAAGAACGTAGATGGCATCGCCTGCACCTCTTCCATCTATCTTAGTTGTTTCTTTATCTTCGCCTATTAATGTAACTGTCTTATCTATTACAACATTTTCAAAATATGTGCCGTTACCTACTTCAATAGTATCGCCATTGGTAGCATTATCAATTGCTTCTTGTATTGTAATGTGGTAAGTATCCTGCTCCACATTATGCACTGCATATTTTGAAAAGTATGTCGTAGCGTTTCCTGGAGTATCTTGCGGAGCGGAAGCAATAGATGTCCTAACAATTGTGCCATTTCTATAATATTCAACTCTAAATGAGGATATTGTTCCATCGTTTGTCCCTAAGCCAATCTGTAAAAAGAAGGTGGATGTATTTTCCCATTCTTCCTTAAATTCTGTTATATCAAGGCACATAAAATCTGGAAAATCATGGCTCCCACCATCCCATATTGGTCTTCTTGTCTCATTTGGGTTGTCAGGAGAGCCTATTCCTAAGGCAACATCTGCATCTCTGCTTGGCAAAGAGCTAAATTCCCATACACCGATTAAAGAAGGCTGATATGATGCAATATCATCAAACCAGTATACTGGTGTAGTTAACTCTGAGAATGCATCATATGTCATCCAATAATATCCATAGCCATTCCATTCTGAACCCCAATTCTCTCCCCATGAATTAACTATTTTGAATGCACCTGTCTCATTATCTGCAGTTTTATTGTCATCATATCCAACGATAGTATTTGCATGATTTGGAGTTGTTGGTGTATATTCATCTGATGTAATAGTATCATCTCCTACTCCAAGCCCATCATCATATTGCCCCGCATCTATTGCCATAAGAACAACATAGCCAGAGGCAAGCGCACTTTTTATAGTTGTGATATTATCTGGAGATGTAGAATAAATAGCGCCACATCTAAATTGAGGAGCACTTCTCCACGCATCTTCGTCCCCCCATGAAATGTAGTCTGTATCATCATATGGCATGTCTGCTTCCTTTGCATTACCAACGCTATATATAAGTTGCCAATTTCCATAAAAACCTGAGCCTGAGTCTGTACCACCATTAACTTTATTGTAAACCCATGCAGGACTCATCAACTGCTCTTCTTCTCCATCTGATGCGTTTGTCCAGTTGTTATCCCTTGCTTGGTAATACCCATTAGAATAGTATGCAGTTGCCCATGATGCACAGGACCCTTGTTGTCCTTGATTACCAACTTTTGGGAAATAAGTAGAATTAGAGTGGTCAACAAAAGAAGGGAGGGAACCATTCCTGAGAATGATCTGGTCAACTATTCGGAGAGAACCGACCATATTATTCCATTCTTCCTGACTTGGAGGAGCATAACCAGTGCCATGTCCATCTATTATAATATTGTAGTTTCTGCCTTCTTCCCTTACACCAACTATTTTCTTCCACTCCTCTATCTCTTCTGCAGTAGCTAAATGATATATGATAATGCTTCCATTTTGAATTTTTTTCTCAGGTATTGAAAAGTTTGCAACAATCATTAGGAATACAATCACTGCTGCTACAACAAATATTCTATAATGGATTTTCTTCATAATTAGAATTATAGGGAAGAGGATTTATAAAGCTTGCTAAATTCGGTTCTGTCAATAAATGCGGTTGGTGAGAAATGATGTCGTATTCGGTTGGTAAAATCCAAAATCAAACGAAAATTATTTACAGAAAAAAACATTATATAGTTGGAAAACCTATGACATTAGTTCAAGCTTCAATATGTAATAATGGAAATTCCATTATATTAATTGCAGATAGATTACTAACAAGACGCATATCTGAAGAAAATGAATATGAGTTTGAGGGGGTAGAGCCAAAAATAGTAGAATTAGGAAAAGTTGGAATCGGTTTTGCTGGTATATCTTATTATGGTGAGACAATTATTGATACGATAAGGGATAAAATTGGTTTAGATGAAATATGTAAGGGAATTGGAGAAGGCATTAAAGAAGAAAGAAATAAAATAATAGACTCCATAACGCGACAATTAACTTGTTTACCACGAGAGAGATTCTTTTCTGGCAATCATCAAGTTCCATCAAAAATCATAGAGATGGTATATGGTGCAGTTGGAGAAGTATCCATTAACATCGAATTTCTTGTTACTGGGTTTGATGAAAAAAATGAAGCAAGAATTGTGTATATAGATGATAGAGGAAATATATATGATGTGACAAACTTTGGTGTGTATCCAATAGGTTCTGGACAACAGTTTTCCCAAATGTTTTTCGATATGTATGAATATAATATATCAATATCAGAGATTGAAGGTCTTCTTTTTGCATATCGAGCTAAAAAATGGGGAGAAGCACCAAGAGGTGTCGGAAAAAGAACAGATGTCTTGATTATTAGAAAAGATGGGAAGAACACCTTTATCAAAAATGAGGATATTCTTATGAAAGAAATTGAAAAAGCGTTCAAAAGAGAAAATGAGGAAATAAAAAAAAATAAGAAGCGAAATATATAAAGATTTAATTCAGTTATCTGAAGGGGAACTAAAATGAAATATTATGATGTTATACCAAAAAAATGGAGGATAAAAATCGAGGAAATGCTTAATGAAATGAGAAAAGAGCGAGAAAAATTTTATAGGGAGCATAAAAAAATAATAGAAAGAAAGATGTAAAAATAATCATTTTTCCATACTTTTTCTCAATAACCCCATCCACCTATTTCTTTTATACCCTACTCCAATTCTTGCCATCTGTGCTGGAGTAAATCCATTTAATGCACTATGCGGTCTAATATAATTATAGCATATCCTCCAATATTCCATCATTTCTTTTGCTGTATCAATGTTATCCAACGCTCTTATGACTTTATCCCTCTCCCTCACAGTTCCATGATACCTTTCTATTATGTTGTTGTTTCTTTCCTTCCGAATGCCAACATTTCTTACTATCTTTCTGAAAGATAAGCCTTTGAAATACAAGTCCATTGAAAGAGCAATCAATTTGCCATTTGCTTTATGCCCCTTTACAGGGTCTAAAACAAATGTTCTGTTGCAATCCTTACATAGATACCTCTGCTTAACCCCATTTTTATTCTTTCTTGTGCCATGTTTGATGATATTAAATGAATTACAGAATGGACATTTTGCATGAAATGTTAATTCATCTTCCAACTCAAGAATATCTTTGTTCTCCAAATTCTTTCTTAATTGCAACCACAACTCAACTGCCCGAATATGCTTGCATTTTATATGCCTATATTTAAAATCTGGACACGAACATTCCCATCCTTCATGATGTATTACTTTATACCGATTTTCTGGATTAGATTGAGAAGGAATAAGAAGGTTTCTTTATTTATCATTTTTGGTGTATTGCCATTGGCAAGTATTTCATAAGCCCTCATTTTTCGGATATTTTCCGTATGTTCTAACTTTTTATCTCCCATTTTATCACCTTTTTTACACCTATTTACATACCTAAACATAAAAGAGGTATATAAACTTTTAGGTGTATTTAATGGCATTAAAATAGGTGAAAAACTTTATATATTAATTTTGCATATATGTTTATGGGAATAAAAAGAACATCTCTTACAAGAGCATCTGGTAAAAGTGATTCCTTGCGGACTACTGTCCCAAAACCAATTGTAAATCAATTCAATTTAAAAGAGGGAGATGAATTAGAATGGAATTTAGTAATAAAAGATAATGAATTTGTTATAGAAGTTAAACCGATAAAAAAATAATCATCGAAATTAACATTTAATACTTTAGGAAAAGAAAAAACCAAACAAAAAACTCTTGATGAAAAGATTTGATTTTCCAACCGCATTCGACAGCTTTATTTAACAACCGAATTTGCGACAGAACCCTAAATTCTAAGTTATCTGAATTTCTAAGTTATTATAAACTTATATCCCGTTGCCATTACTTGATTATCATTTCCATCTATTGCCCATATTGCAACATTATACATTCCAGGCATGGAATATGTATTGTTGTAATAGAAGTATGCTCTCCATC
>VBQI01000080.1 GCA_008297865.1 Thermoplasmata archaeon | reverse complement strand
GCATTTACATTTTAAAAATTTTACGTCGTGAAAAACGATAACACAGTTAATTGAAAAAGTATTATAATCTCCTCCTCTATACTCTTGTGCAGGAACTGGAAGCATTGTTTAATCCTAAAAGTGTTGCAATTGTTGGTGCCTCTCATCATGAAGGAAAAATAGGACATACTGTAGTGAAGAATATTATATCATCTGGTTATAAAGGCAAAATATATCCCATAAATCCTAAGGGTGGAGAAATTTTAGGATTAAAGGTTTACAGAAGTATTGAAGAAGTGGACAATGTGGACATTGCTTTGATTGTTGTGCCTGCCCATATTGCAGTCGAGATAATTGAAGATGTGGCTAAAAAAGCAAAGTTTGCCATTGTTATAACTTCTGGATTTTCAGAAGTAGGAAATATTGAAGGAGAAAAGAAGCTTGTTGAAAATGCAAGAAAACATGGAATGCGCGTACTGGGCCCAAATGTATTTGGCATATACTCTGCAAAGGCACCTATAAATGCTACATTTGGACCAGAGAAAATAAGGAAGGGAAATATTGCAGTAGTAAGCCAATCCGGAGCACTTGGAATTGCAATGATTGGAAGGGTGGCTGAAGAAAACATTGGATTATCTGCAATAGTTTCCATAGGAAATAAAGCAGATCTTACAGAGGTGGAAATCCTGTCATATCTCTTTAAAGATGATTTAACCAAAGTAATTTTCCTTTATATCGAGGGACTCGAAAATGGAAGGGAATTCCTTAATATTGCAAAGAAGAAGCCAAAGGAAAAAAGCATTATTGTGCTGAAAGCAGGAAGAAGTAAAGCTGGAGCGAGAGCAGTTGCAAGCCACACTGGCAGTCTTGCAGGTAGCGATGCAATATTTGATGCAGCTTTCAGGCAGGCAGGCATATTGCGCGCAGAAAGCCTTGAAGATGGCTTAAACTGGGTTACTACAATAGCATCATCTCCTCCACCGAAAGGAAAAAATGTTGTCATCGTTACCAATGGCGGAGGACTCGGCGTTATAGCAGCTGATGCATGCGAGAAATACGGACTTCATTTATTTAATGACATGGAAGTGTTGCGAAAAACATTTCAGGATGTGATGCCAGAATTTGGCTCATATAAAAATCCTATTGACATTACAGGACAGGCAGGAGGGGAAGAATATAGGCAGGCATTGGAAAAAGCGTTTTCTGAAGATAGCATACATGCAATCTTGGCTTTATATTGTGAGAGAGGCGATGCGGAACTGGAGGAAATAAGGGATGCAATGGCAGAGGTGCATAAGAAGTACGGAAATAAGCCTGCTCTCTATACAATTTTTGGTGGCGAAGGAGCAACGCACATAATTCAATCTCTAAAGAAGCAGGGAATTCCTGCCTTCAGTGATGTGGAAGATGCAGTTTCAGCTCTCTATGCATTGTATAAAGTGCATGAAAAGAAAGAGGAGGAAAAATTTGAAGAAGTGGAAATGAACGAAGAAAAGATAAGAAAAATAATAGAGGAGGCATATAAGGAAAGAAGGCACCGCCTATTAAGTCATGAGGCAAAGGAAATCCTTTTATCAGCAGGTTTAGATGTTCCACCTTTCTATTTTGTGAAAAGCATCGAGGAGGCAATTGATTCTGCAAATAAAATTGGCTATCCAGTGGCAATGAAGGTTGTATCAGAAGGCATAATTCATAAGACTGATGTCGGAGGAGTCGTGCTCAATATTGAAAATGAAAGAGAGGTGGCAGAAGCATATGAGGCAATTATGGAAAATTGCAAAAGAAATGTTCCAAAAGCACGTATAAGGGGCGTAGAAATTTCAAAAATGCTTGAAAAAGGTGTTGAAACAATTATAGGAGCTACTACCGACATATCTTTTGGAAAAGTAGTTATGTTTGGACTAGGTGGAATATATGTTGAAGTAATGAAAGATGTATCTTTCAGAGTAGCACCTGTGCCAAAAAAAGAGATAAGGAGAATGATAAGGGAAATAGAATCATATCCGTTGCTAGAGGGAGTTAGAGGAGAGAAAAGAAAGGATATAGAGGGTATTGTAGATTCCATTTACAAGGTTGGCATGCTCGTTAGCAAATTTGAAGAAATTTCTGAGTTAGATATAAATCCTTTAATAGTATATGAAAAAGGTGTGAAGGTGGTTGATGCGAGAATGAGTATAAAGGTGAGAAAATGAAGAGCATATTATTCGCTTCGCTGGATAAAAACTCCGGCAAGACAACTGTTGAGCTTGCTATAGCAATGGCAAGCGGAAAAAAGATAGGATATATGAAGCCATTTGGAGATAATCCAATTTATAAAGAGAAGAAAGTTGTAGATCATGATGCAATGCTATTTAAGGAAATTTTTAAAATAGAAGCAGGTTTAGACGAAATGTGCTTGGGGTTGCACCATTCAAAAATATTGCATTTTTATAAAAATATAGAGGAAGAGCTTGTAGAAAAATACAATAAGCTCTCAGAAGGAAAAGAACTTTTTATTATTGAATCAGGAGAATTTTTGTGGAAAGGAAAAAGCATTGGTTTAGATGCCTTCTCTATTGCAGATAGCTTAGATGCAAAAATTATTTTTGTGCTATCTGGAGAGCATTATGAAGTAATGGATGAATTGAGCTATATTGCAGATTTGAAAGAAGAAAGGATAGAAGGAATTATTTTAAATAAGGCGAGAGGAGATGAAGTTGATAGGATGGAGGGAAAAGCAAAAGAATATGGAATAGATTTCTTAGGCTACGTTCCATATATTGAAGAACTAAAAGCAATGAGAGTAAGTTATATTGCGGAAAAATTATTTGCGAAAGTAGTTGCTGGAGAAAAAGGAATAGAGAAAGACATCGAAAATGTATTTATAGCTGCCCTTTCAGCTCCAGAAATAAGAAGACATCCCGACTTCAAGAAAAGGAAAAAGCTTATTATTACTGGAGGAGATAGGGCCGATGTAATCACTGCTTGCCTTGAAGAAGGCACGTCCTGCATTGTATTAACAAACAATATAGTTCCTTCTACTAATATACTTGCAAAAGCAAATGAAAAAGAAATCCCTCTTTTATCTGTGAGATCAGATACATATACGACTGCAAAACTTGTTGAGAATATTCAGCCTGTGATTTTGTCTCATGAAAAAGAAAAATTAGAGATTATAGAGGAAGCAGGGAAGCGACACTTGGATATGAACAAAATTCTAGGATAGTTACCATGCTTTTGTAATTGCAATTTTTCCTTCTGCAATCTTTTTTGCTTCAATAAAAATATCTTCATGTGCTTTCCTGTATTTTATTATGTTTGGAAATACTTTTGATATACTTTCTATAACCCCCCTCTTTAAATGTAGACAGTCGACAATAATTTCATCTACTCCCGCACTGATAAATTCTTCTATACAATAGTTAAGCTCGTCTTTTTTCATAAGAGGGAATACTGGGCCAAAAAAAATATATGTAAATATACCTTCATCAGCAAACTTCTGGATTGCTTTTAACCTATTTTCTGGATTTGGAGCATATGGCTCCCATAATTGCAATATTTCTTCGTTAAAAGTAGTTATTGTAACTCCCACCTTTGCATTACATTCCTTTATTATTTTTAAGTCTCGCGTGAAAAAGTCTGATTTGGTTAAAATATCAATAGGCCACTTATAAGTGGAGAGCATTGAGAGACATTTTTTTGTTATTTCATATTGTTTTTCCAATGGCTGATATGCATCTGTTGATGATGATATACCAACTATTCCCTTCCTTTTCTTCCTCAATTCCTTTCTCAGCACATCTGGCATATTTTTCTTTACTTTCACATTTCTCCATTCATTTCTTTCAACATTAAAGAGGGAAGGAACATAACAGTAAATGCAAGAATAGGAACAACCAAAATATGGATTCAGAGAATAATCTATACCTGGAAGTTTGGATTTAGATAATGCACTCTTACAATATATTTCCATAGTCATCGATTCTTCTTTGATATAACATATTTTTTAGCAGTTCGCTACTTTCAATCCACTTTCTGATGGGAATATGAAGCAATGATGATATAAAAAGCAATGCCTCCTTGGCATTATCGCATTTTCTTGGCTCTTCTTGCAATGCTTTCCTTACATTTTCCCTAACATTCCATACTCCAACAGGCATAATATAGCCAGGATGAATTTCTCTTAGCACAACTACGCCGGCTTGTCTGCGTTCTTTCTTTAACATTTCAGCTGTTGCAAGCCTAGCTGCATAATAGCATCCCCCAATGCTTGCATAGTCATTTCTTCCACAAAAATATTCATGGTCTCCATAAATTACAATTTCTTTTCCAAGCGGATTCCATGCAGTGTTAGGATACCATGCCTCTATAAGCTCGTATTGCCATGCCCCTGGATACACCAAAATTACCCATAAATTATCCAAACTTTTTGTATAATAGATGCGAAACTCATTTAGCCAAGGATATTGCTTAACTTCTTCCACCAAATCTTTCCCAATGATGTCATCGACGGCAGTAATGCTCCATCGCGTAGGCACAAATTTCTTTTGCAAGCCAAATATTCCTGTCGAAAAAGCTTTTTGGATGCTTGAAACAAAAGTTCCTTCTCTATAAAGCCACAAAACAGCTTCTTTTGCAGTCATTTCATCATAAAATGCTTTCTCTATCTTATGATGAACTTTTGGGTTAGAAATCCATAATTTTTTTATCGGAGCAGATGGTCCATGGGGTTGTATTTCATCATATAAAGCAATAACCCCTTTAGGTTTTTTCTCGAATTCAACTTCCATTTCTACTGGCTTAGAAGCCATTGCAATCTCCTGCGTATATTCTGCAACTTTCCCTTTTATATTCATTACATTAATGCGGTGCTTACCCCTTATTAACTTCATTCTAAATGAGACTATGTCATCAATTTCCTTCCCATGCCACAATTCTGGTGTATCCATATAAGCAGTATTTCCTCTAATGGGAGGGAGCATTGGTCCAGCATATACATTTGGATAACCAATTCTCCCAACAAAAATGGAAGGGGGAGAGGAACCGAAAATCACTTTCTTCTCTACCAATGGTTTTGTTTCCAAACTTTTATAATATCTCACCAATACAGGGCATCTTTTTTTTCCGCACAATAGTTTTGCTCCCCTGCATTTTATACAAATGCTTTCATCCATGCTAACAAACTTTTTTGGTTTAGTTTTCATCCCTAAATCAAAAACACTTATAGATAAAAAATCTTTTGGGGTATGGTTGGTGCTGTTAACGTGACATTCTCCCCACCATAAATGGTGGGGCTTCTACAGAGGGGCAGGAGCAGGCACATCGAAATCATTGAGGGAAGTTTGCTGAGTTTTG
>VBQI01000079.1 GCA_008297865.1 Thermoplasmata archaeon | reverse complement strand
AATGGAAATAGAACAATCCCTCTTTTTTGTATTGCTGTTAGCAAAAATAAACCATGCTAACAGCAATTTTTAGCCAACATGCGGAGATACTAGAAGTATAAAAACTCCCCACGCATATACATGCATGAATGCAGTCATGGAAGCAATTGTTGGGAGAAGAAGCATAAGACAGTTTGAAGATAAAGAAATAGATAATGAAACTATAGAAAATATCATTAAAGCGGCTCGATTTGCGCCTTCTGCAGATAATCGCCAGCCATGGCGATTCATAGTTATTAAAAATAGGGAAGTTATAAGAAGGTTGGCTGAAGAAGTAAAAAAAACAATGCATAAAATTTTGAAACGTCGCTTAACTTTGAAATTTTCTATTAAAGAATTGAAAGATTGGCAACAACGACAGTTTATTAAAGCTGTACTTTCACAAAAAAAAGATTTTATTTTTTTTGATGCTCCCCTCCTAATTTTTATTATTTCTGAAAAAGGTATTTTTAATAGAGAATCGTGTGCGTGTGCCGCCCAGAATATGATGCTATATGCGCATTCATGTGGCTTAGGTAGCTGTTGGATTGGATTTGCTCATTCGCTGAATTATAACAAAGCTTTCAGAAAAGAATTTGGATTGGAAAAAGAGCAATTTATTGCATCTGCAATTATATTTGGTTATCCAAAAAATATACCGAAGGCTCCATTAAGAAAAATTGAGGCAGATGTTATGAAGTGGATTGAGTGAGATGAACTGGATTCAAAAATTAAGGAATTTTCTTCCTATTTTGGGCATAATTATCTTCATATATATCTTTATTGATGTTGGAGTGGACAAAATAATTGATGTGTTAAGAAAAATACCTCTTACTTTCCTCCTGATTTCTGCCTTTCTTTCCTTTCCTCGCATTATTTTAAGCACTTATAAGTGGCATATAATTGCGGAAAAGCAGGAAATTTATACTAATTTTCTAAATCTGATAAAATTAAATTTCATTGGTCTTTTTTATGGGACAATCACACCATTATGGCTTGGTGATTACATAAGAATACCATATCTTAAATGGGAAAGTAATAAGCCTTTAGGAAGATGTGCGTCAAATGTGCTTATTGACCAAATTATTGAATTTCTTGCATTATTTCTACTTGCTGCTGCAGGCTCATTTATCCTCTTCTCAAAATATCCCCACCTTTTATTTATCCTACTTTTCTTTCTTCTTCTTTTTCTTTTTATTGTGCTTTTTTTCAAGGAGAAGAGAAGAAGCAAAAAAATTTTTTCTATGATCTCTTCTTTATTACTTCCAGATAGAATAAAATCACTTTTAACAAATGAATTTGAAGCTTTTTACAGTAATATACCTTCATTCTCATTTCTTTTACTACCCTTATTAATTGAACTTATAAGCTATACAATTTTTTTCTCCCAAATTTATTTAATTGCATACTCACTCAATCTTTCCATCCCATTTTTTAATTTCATATTAATTTACCCAATTGCTTCTCTTGTTGGCTTGATTCCTATTACTATAAGCGGATTTGGGACGAGAGAAGGGACACTTATAATGTTATTTAAACCATATGGTATTGAGGAAAATTTTGCAGTTGCTTTATCCTTAGCAGGATATTTTATCACAATGCTCATTCCAGCTTTTGTTGGAGCCATCGTTTCCTTCTTATATAAGCCAAAAGCTAAACTTCTATAATTTGCTCGTCCCATGCTTTAGCATTGTTTTTATAAGCTATAGCTCTTACAATATGTCTTCCATTATCTATAGTCATTTTAAAAGGAGGATTTTCATCAATGAAAGCAAGAGAGCCATCTACATAAAACTCTACTCTCTCTGCATTTTCTACATATGCTTCCACTTCTCTGTTTTGATGAGAAAGGTAGATAAACAATTCTTCAGCAGGAGGAAAAGGAAGATTGCATACATATGCGATGCTACGCCTTAGTATCCACCAGTTATAACTCATGTTGAAACTCTCGCCTCCTTCCCAAGAATAAACATAGCGGGGAATCCCATATATAGAGAGCCCAAAAAATTCATTGACGCTTCCATTCATGCGAGGAGGGATTTCCGGATGAGGGCCAAATACGATTACTTTTCCTTTTCCATATTCTGTTTCAAGAATTGAATAATATCCTTTAATATCTGTTTTAATAATTTTATATGGAATCCATTTTCCAAGCCATATCCAATAATGAAGTGGAGCTATTTTCATCGGCTCTTCTGCATAGAGGGCAATTGCCCTCGCTTTTTTTACCCCATACATTCCTGGCCCTCCACCATATGTAATGTATCTACATGTTTCATTGTTGAAAATAGGATGCTTTTCTACAAATTCATTTTTTATTGGAATATTGCTCCTTCCTGCTTCCTTCCACAGATATTGCCATTCTTCATTCTGGTCATCGTTAATGTATGCATCAATTATTTTGAGACATGCAATATTTATAATGAAATCAAGTACATATTTTGGCTTTTCATATCCCATCGAAGCCATATTTGCTCCTCCGCATATTCCAATGTAGCCACCGCCATTTTCAATGAATTTTTTCACATTTTCCTTCCATTTTGGTATAAGACCATGAAAATACTGCCTTCCACTTGCTCCTATAACAAGCACATCATATTCATCTAAACCATTTATTACATCTTTATAATCTATTCTATCCACTTTCATTTCATATTCGACACCATTCTTTTCCCATGCATAATGGAATGCTCTCTCAATAAGATTTACAGATGGAGAAATTGAATCATAAAGAGCTATTTTTATTTCTATAACTTCATTTGCTGTAGGTAAAGTAAGAAATAGCATAGCCATAACTGCAATAACCCTCATATTATGGCGTGATTCTTTTCAACCTTATATATTTTATCTTCTTTCCCACCATTGCAAAAACCATCTCTTTTTTTACAGAATGAGCCAGTCTTATAGCCCTGCTTATTTCTGCCCACGTTGCTTTATAGCTACTTCTTACAACATGCACGAGATATGGGGCATGCGTGTTATGGGGAGCATGAGTATACACACGGAAATGGGAGCCAAATTTGAAGCCAGTTTTTGGGAGAAGACCCTTTTTCCTCAAATCTTTATATACTTTAAGCCTCCCCTTAATATCTGGCTGTATTTCAATTACATGAGTCAAAAATTCCTTTTTATCCATTTCTTCCCTATTTTTTAAAATTTTAGCTCCTTTTTCTGCTAAATAAGCTGTTTCCATAAGAGATAGCTCAACATATTTTCCAAAATCTCTTCCAATGAATCCTTTCCTTAACTCTTCCATGAGATTTTCGTCAAAAACTATGCTTCTGTCATGCAGAATCGTTATCTCTCCCTCATATTCACTTTCATTCACCTTTCCCGACATACTAAATATTTTCGTCAGATAGTATGTTATATCTCCTTCCTCATCAACAATGCCAATAAGCAATGCTTTCTCACCAGCTTCATCGATCCATGATGAAACATCTTTAATGCTGAAAGTTGCTCTTTCTGAAACCGCTTTTACAAGAAAGGCTGGCTCTGCAGGTGGTCTTTTTCCTCTTTCATACAAAAGGAAATCGTTTCCCATCCGGACTACATATCCTCTCTCTCTCAAATCCCTATAAACCAAATATTTTATTTCGAATTCAGGAATGTTATCAACTGCATACTGCATTAGCTCATGCAAGCTAATTTTTTTTCTCCCCTTTCCAACTTCTATTCTTTCCTTTTCCAAGAGGTAACATGCCTCAACTAAATGCAATGTTAGTTTTCCATTTAAAATACCAAAGCATCCTTTATTGTAATTCTTCGATGCTTCCTTTCCTTCAAGAATAACCTTATCGCCAATAATTTTTCCTACCATTTTCCCTCTATGTATTTCAATATTCCTTCAAATACCTGCCTCCCATCGCCGGCGGGCCAGTTTATATTCTGCCATTGATAGAATGCTCTCTCTGGATGTGGCATCATACCAAGAACATTTCCTTCTGGATTGCATATGCCTGCAATATTCTTATATGAGCCATTTGGATTCCATGGATATCCAACTTCATTGCCTTTTGTATCCACATATCTGAAAACAACTTGCCTTTCATTTACTTCTTCTGCGTATTCTTCATTTTTAAAAACAATTTTCCCTTCAGCATGAGCAGAAGGAATAAGGCAAATTTTTCCCTTCTCTATATTTTCAGTAAGCTTGCATGATTTTTCGTGCTTAAGTAAAGTCTGCCTACATTCAAATCTGTTAGAATCGTTTGGCGCCAAGCATGCTTCAGGTTCCCTGCTTATTCCATATAATGCAGGGAGTAAGCCAAGTTCAATTAATACTTGAAAGCCGTTGCATATGCCAACGACAGCATGCCCATTTTCAACGCATCTTACCAAATCATGCATTGCGATAGCTTTGAGGCGGGAGGCAAAAATCGCTCCCGCCCTCACATAATCTCCAGCCGAAAATCCTCCAGGAATGAAAATACAATGATAGTCATGCATTCTTTTTTCTTTCCTTTCAATTTCTTTCAGATGTACATATTCAGCCTGCACTCCAAGCGTTAGGAACGAATGCAAACTTTCCTCTTCACAATTCGTTCCTTCCATGCGAAGAATTGCTACTTTTATTTCATCCCTTTTCACATTAGGTAAAAGCAATTGGATATAAAATTTTAATTCAATCACAAATATTATATCCAACTTTGCATTAATAAATGGTGATAAAATGAGGAAAATATTGCCAATAATACTGGCTATTGGATTAGTTTTGGCAAGTGGGGCAATTGGAGTTGAGAGAAATAAGATAGCCAGGCAATCAGCCAACGAAGTTATGCTGGATAACATAGAGATCAAAGAAGAAAATGGATATTTGATTTTGAATGCAGAAAATGCATACTATCTTCATTCAGGTGGAAAGCCAATGCTTCCTTACTATGTGAAAACATATACATTTCCTCTTGGAACAAAGGTGAAAGTGGAATGTGAGCCATTAAGTGTGGAAAGCGTTAAAATAAGCAAAAAAATAATGCCTGCGCCATATCCTACTCCATTAGGAGGAGAGCCGAGGTTTGGAGAAGATGAGATATACGATAGCAATGAATTTTATCCAGAGAATTGGTATAGCTACTATACATATGGAACAGTTGTTAATGGAGAACATGTGACCTTGCTTTCAATCCATCTTTTCCCAGTGAGATACAATCCTGGAGAAAGTGTTATTATGCATGCAGATGACTTTGAAATAAACATAGATTATGAGCTTCCATCTGAGCCAGTTACAAAAGCCGATGAATACGATCTGCTTATAATATGTCCTCAGGAATGGGAAAATGAAATAGAAAGCTTTGCACAGCATAAGGAAAATCATGGAGTAAGAACGTTGGTTGAGACAGTTG
>VBQI01000078.1 GCA_008297865.1 Thermoplasmata archaeon | reverse complement strand
AAGGAGACAAACAATCCTCTTTTCTGTATTGCTGTTAGCAAAAATAAACCATGCTAACAGCAATTTTTAGCCAACATGCGGAGATACTGTAATAATAGAAACTTTTATATACCCATCTTACCAAAATATTATTTATGATTATAACACTTGAAGATTTAGCAATGGCAATAGCAGCACGTGTCGACATTGATATGGAATCTGCTCTAAAAGATGCAAATTTTGTTATGGATTTATTTGGCTTTGAAGATAGAATTATCGATAACATTCTTGAGCCAGAAGATAGACAACTTTTTTATATTTTAGAGGAGGAAGGAATGCTTTTGACAGAGAGAGAGGAAACAACAATCTATGACGGCAGGAGCTGGCGTACCCACTACTGGTTTTTAAACAAAGAAGCAATTTTAAAATATAAGGAAGAAGGAAGAGGAAAAAGAGAGAGAAGAAGGCGAGAAGAGGATGCATCAGATGTGTATAAAGAAATCCCAGAAGAACTATGGTTCAGCAGATAAAATTAACTTTTCTTGAGTATCTCCTTGACAATATCTCTAAAGCCATCAAAACCGACTGGGCGAGCTATTATTCCTTTTGCTCCTGCTTTTTCTAATTCTCTTGCCCAATCTGTTCCAAAGTATGCAGTAAAACCATATACATTTGCCTCCGGATCTATCTTTAAAATTTTTTTAGTTGCCTCTACGCCATCAATACCCGGAAGCTTCAAATCCATTATTACTAAATCGGGTCTCTTACCTTTCTCCAATAGCTCGCTGTATTTTTCAACCCCCTCTTCTCCACTATAAGCTTGATGAATTTCTATTTTAAGTGGAGAAAGATATTCTTTTATGAGTTCTTGTATTGGTTCTTCATCTTCCACTACCAACATTATCGCCATTTATATGCTATACATTATTTTCTATATAAAACTAACCTTTAGGAATTACTCTTACTTTGCAAATTTCATTTTTCTCAATGTTAAATTCTACATCTAAGAATTTTTTGATTAGCCACATTTCTGTAGAAGCATGTTTGCTTATTTTCCTGCATGTAAAAATTGTTTCACCATTTGCAATTGCCATATAGGGCAAAAGCTGGTCAACTGCCCTTTCATCAATATCCACATTTGTTTTTATTTCTTCAATTAGCTTGTTAGCTGCTTCCTTGCCAACATCTTCTGCCTTCTTCCCTTTTTCGCCTAAGCTGTCTGCACCAAGTATTTTTGGCTTCGTCCATAGCACGATGCCTACGCCTGCGCACTCTGCTTCTGTTTCCTCAATCATTATGTTTGCTTTCATTCCTTCCTTAGCCAGCTCGTCTTCCGCAGATTTTTTTATTCTTTCTGCAATATTGTTTGGCAAATTTGCAATGTTTATGATACCAAAGATTTTTTCGACTTTCCCACTGAAATCAATTGCATCTATTTCATCACACGGTTCAATAATAACTTCTGCTCTTCCTCCCCCAACAGGATAATAGCCCCTTCTATCCAAATATGAGTCAACATATGCCCCCATTTTTTCAAGCAATGGCAATGTTACATTTTGGAAGTAGTCCCAAGGGGGAGACCACTTTACATCTGTCCCTCCCCTCAGCTTTAGTTTTGTTTCACGCTCTGCAAAGAGGGAAGGAAGTAAGCAGGCTTGAAGTACTAAAGTAATACTCCCTGCTGTTCCAATATCAAATTCATATTCTCCCCCTTTTAAATTTCCTGGAAAAAATTCTATTACCTTCGAGCCTATTTCTAAGCCATTAACTCTTGCATTACATATTTTTGCTACCGCTTCCAGTGCAACCATATGCTGTCTTCTTAGCCCTGGATTGGGACGATTTGCCCTTATGTTAAACACTTTCACAGGCTTTTTCGTTAAGGCAGATAATGCGACGCTCATACGTAGAATTTGTCCTCCTCCCTCGCCAAAGGAGCCATCGATTTCAATCATTGCCAAGAAAAGAGAAGAGAAATTTATACATTTTGCATGCATCTTCTCTTGCTATTTCAAGAAATTTCTCGTCTTTTAGCATATTTGCATTGCCAAAACATGCAAATTTCTTGTTCAATTCATTCATTCTATTAAATAGCTCTTTTGTAAAGGAAATATCTATGGTGAGAGATGCATCATAAAAAATTATTGCCTTCTGCTTTATCTGGCTTATTTCTTCAATAATTTTTTCTATCTTCCTCTTTCTATATTTCCCTCCTTCCATTTTTGAAAGTGCACAAAATTCACAGCCATTGGGGCATCCTCTCGTTGCCTGAACAGACGCAGTTAATGAAAAATTTCTTCTTTTTGGATAAGGTATATCTTCTACTGGCTTACCAATATAAAAATTTTTTAAGGCATCATTTTCAGCATCTTTCAATACTTGATTCCATATCTCTTCGGCTTCTCCAATTAAAACTGCATCTGCATGTTGCTTAGCTTCTTTTGGCAGAGCAGAAAAATGATATCCTCCAAGCACTACTTTTACACTTCGCTTCCTAAACTCGTCTACAATTTCATATGCTCTAAAAGCATTTGAAGTAAAGCATGTTATGCCAACCAAATCATATTCTCTACTAAATTTTATTTTGCTCCTATTTTCATCAACAATATCCACTACATGCTTCTCTGGAGTTAATGCCTCAATTTGCTGAAGTGTAAAGGGAGGGGAAATAGAAAATCTGGATAAAAGTCTGTCGATATAGCTTACGTTATACCTTATTCTTGGTTGAACTACCAATATTTTCAGTTTCACCTTAATCGATAGAAATCTATAATAAATGCCGGTAGTATTCAATCTAATTTTTCGAGATATTCCAAAAGCATTTTTAGAGCTGCGTTACAGAAACTTTCTTTATTCTGCAATCTATCTCCATGAAAAACAAATTTTCTTGCTTCAACCCCTTCTGGTGTGGCTAATCCAATGTAAACTAGCCCGACCGGCTTCTCTTTTGTTCCCCCTCCTGGCCCGGCTATTCCCGTTGTAGCAATGGCGGCATCTGTTTCTAAAACTCTTTTCACACCTTCAGCCATCTGGCGTGCAGTTTGTTCAGAAACAGCTCCATATGATTCAAGTGTTTCCCTTTTTACGCCCAAAATTTTCATTTTAACTTCGTTGCTGTAGGCAATTATCCCTCCCTTATAATATTCTGAACTTCCTGGAATATTGGTTAAAGTATGTCCTATAAGCCCACCAGTGCATGATTCTGCTGTTGCGATCCATAATTTTTTTTCTTTAAGTAAGGAGGCTATTCTTTCGAGCATATTGTAATAGCGATGCCCTAAATAATAATTTTATGCTGACGCAACAAATTTTATTGAGAAAATCCCCTTGATTGATTGAAGATTTTTGAAGAGCTTTCTGATTTTATTTGCCTCTCCCCTTACTGCAACAATTTCTAAGCATTGCTCGTGAGTTAAATGGATGTGCAAGCTCGCATTTATAATATCATTATATTCATGCTGTACTTCAGTAAGCATTTCATTTATGTTTCTGGTGTGATGGTCATAAGTTATAATAATTGCTCCTGCAATATTTCCCTTTTTCTTTATCCATTTATTGGAGACAATGTATTCATATAAAGCTGTTGAAATTGCACTACTCCTGTTTTTATGTCCTAAATCTTTACAAACCTCATCAAACCGCCTCAAAATTTCTTCAGGAATGGTGGCACTTACCCTAGTCTTTCTCATATAATGAAAAAAATAAGTCATTAATAACTTCTTCTGCTAAAATAACTTCTTCTGTAAAAATCGATATTGCAATAATTCCTTACTGCTGTTGCAATAAAGGGAGAGAGTCCAAGTTTAAAACTTTTTATATTCATTCTTAGCTGATTTAGTGGATTATAAATGCTTTTTATTACTTTCTTCGTTCCATAAAATAACTCTTTTTCAGACATGTTTTTTGGCTTAAATACAACGTGACCGAGGTCGTATTTACTCCAATCCCTCGTTAAAATCCTATTTTCCTTTTCCAGTCTTTCAAAAAGTTTTGTTCCTGGATATGGTGTTAGTATATTGCAAGTAACTGAATCGAGCTCTAATTCGTATATTGCTTCCAAGGTAACATCAAAAATATCTGGTGTATCTGAATCGAAACCAAATATAAAAGAGCCAATTACAGCCATGCCATATTCCTTTATTGTTTCTATTGCTTTTTTATACCTTTCTACCTTATTCATTCCCTTGCCTGCCTCATTAAGACTTTTTTGAGATACAGACTCAAAACCAATTTCCCAAGCAACGCATCCTGCTTCCTTTGCCAATTTTAACAATTCCTTATCCTTTGCAAGAACATTTATATTTCCAAAACATGCAAACTTTTTGCCAAGTCCTTTCATTTTTCTAAAAATCTCTTTTGTATATGAAGGATTTAGTGTAAGGGAATTATCAACGAATGTTATCCACTTTTTCTTGCAAGAAATTATTTCTTTTATGACATTTTCAACTGGTTTCATGCGCAGTTTGCGACCTTCAACTATGTGGAGGGAACAAAATTCACAGTTGTATGGACAGCCGCGCGTTGCCTGTATTCTCGCAGTTAGATTAAAATTGCCGAATTTTTCCCATGCCGGAGGAGGAATCATCTCGCCGTCAATTAACTCCGATTTATAGAAGGGCTTAATTTTTCCCTTCCTTTCGAGATCATTTACAATTTTTGGCCAGCTGATTTCTCCTTCTCCTATAACAACACTATCGGCATGTTCTTTTGCTTCGTGGGGCATGGCGGAGGGATGAACCCCACCCAACACTACTACAGAGCCATTGTCTCTGAATCCATCTGCAATCTCATATGCTCTTGGAGCAAGTGGGGTATTGCAGGTAATGCCAACTAAATCATAATCTTCACTAAAGTCTATCTGCTGGAAAGTTTCGTCTATGCAAGTTATATTATGATTGGATGGAGTAACTGCTGCTAACTGGGGCAAAGTCATGGGATGAAGTGGCCAAAATTTTTTAATTAAGTTGCTGAACAAACTGTTTTCTTTTGGAGCAGGATGAACTAACAATATTTTCATAGTATCTCTGTTTGAACGTTCTAATAATGAATGTTAATAATGGATGTTATTTATAAAATTTCTGACAGATTTAAATTTTAGTATCCCCGCATGTTGGCTAAAAATTGCTGCTACCATGACTTATTTTTGCTAACAGCAATACAAAAAAGAGGGATTGTTCTATTTCCATTTATCTTCATCATCTAAAATTACAAAAATCCTGCTTTCTCTGTAAAATAATGAAAAAAGATAGTGCTGTAACTGAAGAAAAAAATTAAAAATTTCATTGTTCTAAGATAGTATAGGTAATCTCTCGGCAATCTTTCAATTTCTCTTTCCTTTCTCATTTCATCTTCAATAAAATCTTTCCATCTTTCAGCTATTATTTGATGAAATGCCTTTATGAAATACCAGAGATT
>VBQI01000077.1 GCA_008297865.1 Thermoplasmata archaeon | reverse complement strand
CCAACTGCATTTTCCTGAAATGGATAATATGTGAATGTATCATTTTCTGTATCCTCTGGATCTGGATCGATATCGCCATAAATGAAATCGCTTGCTGTGCCCTGTCCGGAAATGAAATCGCTGTCAGGATTGTAATAGTAGAACATTGGAATCATTGTTGCATCAGCAAGAATGGCAATATAGATGGGATTTTCCTTGTAGTATTGCCACAGAGCATGCACGTCTGCAGGCAAATCTGCAATTTTTGCAAGCAATCCATTTAATTGGCTGTGTATGGCAAAAACATGCTCATTGCATGGTTCAACTAAATTTTCGTTTGTAACTGGATAAATTATTCCCTCTACATTTACATTTTCTCCTCCAGCAAAAGAGAATTGAGGAGAAGCGAAAACTATGCCCTGATGATAGGCGGCGAGATAGCTTGCCATTGATGACAGTCCTTCCATTAGAGGAAAGTTTCCTCTATCTACTTTCTCTATTATAACGTTCATTTCATATCCACCCTTTTTCTTTGCTATCCATGTTCCCACTACCTCTGCCTTATATACGCCTGGCTTGTTATATACGCAAGTTTGATAAGTTAGTCTGTCTACAATGATTTTATCATCTTGGACAATTGGAATTCCTCCAGCAGTGGAAGCATAAACAAATGTTATGTTATCAGGCGTTGCCAAATGAAGAAATAGCCTGTCGCCCCATTTTTCAACTTCATCGCTATCTTTGTTTATCAGTTCTACTCTTATTCTGGCAAATCCGTCAAATGGAACATAAAATTCATGCAGTGCTGTATAATTGAAGCCAGAAAGAAGTATGTTTAATCCATGCAGTGTACTTCCAGAATTAATTTCTCCTTCAAAGTGATATTCAACGCTGTCCAGCACCTCAGGCTTTTGCACATCTAAAGGATCGGGGTCATAACAATGTAATCAACTTTCCCAAACTTTTGCTTTAAAAATGAAATCATAAAATCATTTATTTCTTCAATGCTCTCAAATTTAACAACATTTCCATATCCTTCAATATTTCCGCATACATATGTTTTCTTTACTCCCAAGCTTTTCAATGTGCTTTTTATTTCATCAATATTATCTGCTACAAAAACAGGAATATTTTTGTAGCTTGCTAAGCTTGCTAAAGCTATTCCCAAGCTATAGCCATTGAAATCATTGCTTATTATCACTCCACGCTATTCCATATTTGCATTGCAATTTCATTGCTCACCTCTGCTGGACTTTTGCCCGCTATAACAATTGCATTTTGTAAGCCATATAGTTGCTTGAATCTTTCTACAGCATCAGAAGGATTTGAGATATTTTCAACAAGCAGTGGCTTAACATGTAAGCCATCGTCATAATACAGTGTCACTGGAGTTGCTATAAGTGCATAAAAAGGATTTTCCTTACTTGTTATAACTGGCGTTGCTTCCTGTCTTTGCTTCGCCATGGTTACCGTTTTCTCGCTTATAATATTTGGTAGGAGAAAAAATGCAATGGCGACAGCAATAACTTTTTTCATGTGAATATATCCTTTCCTGCTTTAATAATTTCGCCGTATAAAAACAAATTTAATATATGCTATCTTTATCCATATGGAAATATCGTTCCCGTATGGGAAAAAAAGTATAACATTAGATATTCCAGAAAAAAATTTAGTTAAACTTGTTGAGGCAAAAGAAAAAGAAGCTGAAAACGATGAAGAAATTATAAAAAACGCAATAGAGCAAAATGCAAAAAAACTCGAAAAGTTAAAGGGAAAAGTTGCTGTAGTAGTAGATGACAAAACACGTCCGTGCCCAACTAAAAAGATTTTACCTTATGTGCTTGAAAAAATCAAGGCAGAAGTAAAAATTATTTTTGCAACAGGAACTCATGAACCAGTTAATGAGAAGGAAGCTGAAGAGTTGTTAGGAAAAGAGATAGCAAATGAATATGATTGGATAAGCCACAGTCAGAACGCAAAATTTGTAGATTATGGCGTAACAAGTTTTGGCACTCCTCTTTTCTTCAATGCAGAATTTGCAAAGGCAGATGCAAAAATTTTGATTGGCGACGTTGAATATCATTATTTTGCAGGATATGGAGGGGGGAGAAAAAGTGTTTTGCCCGGTGTATCTGCAGAAATAACTGTTGAAGCAAATCATAAGAGAATGTTTCATCAAAATGCAAGATTTGGCGTGCTAAGTGGAAACCCTGTTCATGAGGATATGGAAGAAGCAGCAGACATGGTAGGCATTAATTTCTGCTTAAATGTAGTGATGAATAGCAAACATCAAATTGTCGGAGCATTTGCAGGAGAGCACAAAAAAGTTTTGAGGCAGGGGGCAAAACTTGTTGACGAGATGTACAAGGTAAAAATGGATGGAAAGGCAGATGCAGCTATAATCGCCGCAGACGGCTTTCCACATGATATAAATTTGTATCAGGCAATGAAGGCGATTCAAACAGTTATTGATGTGGTAAAGGAAAATGGAACAATTATACTAATTGCAGAATGTAGTCAAGGACATGGAAGCCAAAGATTTTATAATGAAATGGAAAAATATACTTGTAGCGAGGACATAAAGAAGGAATTGCTTAAAAAATTCATAATGGGGAAACATAAAGTATACTATATGTTGAAAGCATCTGAAAAAGTGAAACTTTATATGATCACGAGCATGGATGAAAATATGACGGAACATTTTAGAATAGAAAAGATAAGCGAGGAAGAAATACTTGATAAAATATATGAGAGACATGGAAAAAACGCTAAAATTATTGTATCTCCTCATGCATCAACAACTATTGTGAGTACGAAATAAATTTTATATAACTCCGTGCTATAATATATCATGAGACTTATTGCCATTGCAGTTTCCTTCACTTTAATTTCACCTTTTATTTTAGCAGAAGGAAACAACTTAAGGCATATTTCTTGCAAAATTTATACATATGATGGAGTAAAGGAAATTGATAGGGAAATTGCCGTTGATAAAGTTAAAAAAATTTCCTCATTGTTTAACAAAACGGTAGAAGATTTAAATAGGGAAAATATTGAAAGTTTGCTGTATGAGTTAGAGAAGCTTAAATTGCTTGAAAACTTTTCAAAAGAAGAAATTAAGTCCTTAATTTTTAAGCCAACTTATGAAAATATGTTCTGTATTGTTGTAGGTTATGGTGCAATCTGCATACAAATTTCATTGAGAAACCTGCCCCTCTGGCTCCTTCTCCTTCCAATTTCTATAATTGCACCAGAGATACCATTTGTAATACACATGCTTCTTTCTGCAGGAATAAAATTTTTTAGACTCGCAACTCTTTCATTTCTCATTTTGGCTAATGTTGCTTCAGTTAGTCCGTTTGGAGAATGGAATTTCACTGTATGGATGACAGATGTTTTGATGATAGGATTCATAGGCATATGGATTAATGGATTGCCTGGATTTACATTCATTGGAGTAGCCTCATATATAAAGGCACCTTTCCCGTAATGATTAAATTTTCATTTTAATTTAACATTATGATTCAGGAGGTAGAAATAGAAAAACCGGCGGAAATAAATTTTATCCTCGGACAAACCCATTTTATCAAGAGTGTGGAAGATTTATATGAAACAATGGCAAATGTGCCGGGCGCCAAATTTGGTATAGCATTTTGTGAAGCATCTGGCAAATGTCTCATAAGATACGATGGAAATGATGAAGAGATGATACAGCTTGCAATAAAAAATGCAGAGAAAATTTCAGCAGGGCATTCTTTTATAATTTTCATGAAGAATTCTTATCCGATAAACGTATTAAATGCTATAAAAAATGTGCCAGAGGTATGCAGAATATATTGTGCTACAGCTAATCCAACAAAAGTTCTGATTTATGAGACAAAAAATGGAGACGAAATAGGTAGAGCTATTATAGGCATAGTAGACGGATATAAAAGTAAGGGGGTGGAAGGAAAAGAGGATATGGAAGAGAGGAGAGAGTTACTGCGTAAAATAGGATACAAAAGATAATTAACTTCCTTTAAGGAATTTTTCCACCATGCGTGCAAATTCTTTAAAAGGCGTAACTCTACCAAAAATTTTTTTAACTCCCTTTTCTCTTAGCTTTTCTGCCCAGTCTGTGCCAAACCATGCTGTATAGCCCCATATTATTGCTTCTGGGTCCATTTTTAAAATTTTATCTGTTGTTCTCACTCCATCCAGTTTTTTATCTAATCCTTCTTTATGCAAATCTATTACATCCATGCTATCTTTTCCTGATAGATTTAAATCCATTATAACCAAGGAAGGTTTTTCTCCCCTTTCCATCAACTCTTTATATTTTTTTATTCCCTCCTCGCCGGAGTAGGCACTTATAATTTCAGTCCCACCTATTTTTTTGAGATGCGTCTTGAGGAGTTCATGTATATCTGCTTCATCATCTATAATTAATATTTTTTTACTCACGTATCTCACCTCTTTGTGTAACATTTTTCACTACTTTTTCCACTCTATTGATAGCTTCAATTGCTTTTAATATTTTATCTTTCCCATCTTTTTCCTCCATAGCAAGCTCCAAGTATCCCTTTGCAATAGCTATTGGATTGAAGAAATAATGGGCAGTTTTCATCTTAAATTCCTTTTCTTCCTGCAATGCTTTAACAACTTGCTGGTGCATACTTGCAACCCGCATGGCAGAAGCAAGGCTGTTAGCCATTGTTTGTAAAGTATCTATATCTGCTTCAGTAAAATGATGTGGTTTGCGGGAAATAACACCAATACTCCCCAACACTTGGTCTTCGAGCAAAATAGGAACAACGATAGCGGAACGATATCCATCGCTTTTTATGACAGCAACAGTTGCACGCTTATCCTGTAAGCTGTCGAAGACTAAAATAGGCTCTTTTGTTTTGGCAACTTTACCAACGAGGTACTCGCCCATTTTAACCGTTTTATACTTCTTCCTGTATTCTCTGCTCATCTTAATGGCTTTCCTTAAATGAAGCTCATTTTCTTTCATTTCAAAGATTACTCCCCCGTCTGCATCCATTGCTTTTAGAATGGCCCTCAATGTAGTATTATACAAAGCATCCATTTCTATTTCTCCTAAGAGAGATGTAGATACTTCTGCTAATATTTCCAGTTTCCTCCTGTATAACCTCTCCTTAGTTATATCATGAATGATTCCTTCAACTATTCTCCCCTCAATCAATCTTGCCGATTCCCTTGCAATCAATATTCTCCCATCTTTTCTTACATATTCTATTTCATAATTTCTAACTTCTCCATCTTCCATTAATTTTTTAATAAACTCTCTTCTCTTCCTGGGCTCTTTATACGTGATTTCGATATTCTCAAGTTTTAAAAATTCTTCCGGGGTATAGCCAAACATTTTGGCAACCGCCGGATTTATTTCTAAAACTTTTCCATCAATTGTTGTTCTGTAAATACCTTCTACTGCTCTCGTAACAAGTGTGCGATACTTTTCCTCACTCTTCTTTAAGTCCTCCTCCGCCATTATCTTAGCCATTCCTACTGCAATTTGCTCTGCTATATTTTTGAGTAATCTTTTTTTATCTTCAGTTAATGGATTTTTAGGAGTAGAAGCTACCTGCATCACTCCTTCTACCTTACGCTTAGAAATAAGAGGGATGCTATAAAGTTCCTTAATATCATATTTTTTGTAAAGATTCCAGTTAAATGATAATGGCTTATATTTCTGCACGTTTTTTATATGTCTATCTTTTTTTTCTAAGCAAGTTCTCACTGCTTCCCATATTTTTTCCTCCATAGCATATTCCTTAATTATCTCTTTTGCAAGTTCTTTTGGATAGCCAACATGAGCAATTGGTTTCAGCGCCTTTTTTCTTTTATCGCATAAAAAGATGTTGGCATATTCAATATCTACTATCTTTTTTATACCCTCCAATAAATTTTTACAAAGTTGCTCTATTGTCTCGCTTCTATTTATACTCATACCGATAACATAATGTAAATCAGAAAGTTTCTTTATCTCCTCTTCAGCCCTCCTCCTCTCTGTAACATCTCTGAGCATGCCCATTATCCTTATTTTACTCTTTTCACTTATATCGACAGTCGATGCTTCCACCATCCTTACCTTTCCATCTTTCGTTATAACTCTGAACTCATATCTGCTTGGTAATTCCTCGCCTTTTATTCTTGCTTCCTCTCTTTTTTTAATAAGTTCCATATCATCTGGATGTATTAATTTCCAAAAATTGAAGCCCTCGCTAAATATTTCTCCGGTTGAATAACCAGTTAATTTTTCAAAAGCTGGATTGACATATTCAAAACCTTCTGGGGTAATGATGTAAATTGCATCGTGAGCGTTCTCTATAAGGCTACGAAAGCGTTTTTCACTTTCTTTCAATGCTTTTTCAACCCTTTTCAATTCTGTAATATCTAATAAGGAAGCTACACTCCTCTCTGTTCCTGGAATAATATCAACAGTCAGTAAAATATTTTTTATGTTTCCATGTTTATCAATAAATCTAAATTCATAATTTTTTGGAACAGCCTTTGGGTCTATTCTGCGTAAACGATGATATTCCAACATTTTTTCTAAATCTTCTTTTACAACAAATTCTGTCCAGCTTTTTTTACCTTCTATTTCCTTTCTAGATAATTTTTCAAATTCTGCATTGGCTAAGGATATTGTTGTATCTTCTTCAATGATAACTGTTGCGGTTCCAGTTGCCTCGAAAATGGTGCGATATTTTTCCTCACTCTCCTTTAATGCTTCTTCCATCCTTTTCCTTTCTGTAATATCTATCTTACAAGACAAGGTTTTGTTATCTGGAAGTTGAATTATCTTTATTTCAATATACCTTATTTCTCCGTCTTTTCGTAGGCACTTATATTCATATGTAGTAGGCGGTCTTCCTTTGCCTGTTATTCTCTGCTCATGATATTTCATCATTCTTTCTCTGTCCTCCTCGGCAACAAACTTGGTGAAATGCTCGCCTATTATTTCATTTAATGAATATCCTGTTAGTTTAGCAAAATTCTTATTTGCCATGATAATGGTCCCATCCCTATCGACAACTGTTATAGCGATTGGAGATTGCTCAAACAGTTTTTTATATCTTGCTTCGCTTCTTATCCATGCCCCCTTATATTTTTTTAATTCTCTGAGATCCATCATGATGGCAGTTGAGAACAGCAAGTTACCTGCTTCATCCTTGAATGGGATGACTGTTATTAAAACAGGTATTTCGTCTCCATTTTTGTCTCTACGAACTGTCTCAAACTTTGCCCATCCCTCTCTTATAGCATTTTCAAATTGTTTTTTCTGCTCATCTGCATCAACAGCAAAAATTGACATATGTTTGCCTATAAGCTCTTCCGCCTTCCATCCGAAAATCTCCTCCGTTGCTTTATTAACATATATTATTTTTCCATTGCCATCAACAGTAACAATGGATTCCTTTGCATTTTCAACAATCAATGACAGTAATTTTTCCTTTTCCCTTGCTTTTTCATTTTCAATTGCAGTTTTAACAGCTGCTGGAAGGCGCATAAAATGTTCTGGCGACTTCACTACATAGTCATCTAACCCATGTTTTATTGCTTCCACTGCAATTTCCTCTGTGCCGACGGCAGTAAGCATTATAACAGGTGTAAATGGTTTCCTTTTCCTTATCTCTGTCAATACTTTAATTCCATTTGTCCAATGAAGTTGATAATCTGTTATGACGACGTCGTAATCTTCTTCCAATATTTCATAAAATCTTTTTGGTGAATAAATTTCTATAAATTGGGCAAAAGGAAATTCCTCCTTTAAGTATTTTATGGTCAGTTTTCTGTCATCTAACTCATCGTCTATAACAAGGAATTTCATGATATTATACAACTATTAGGTATACTTAAATGTTGGGATAAATTGGAGGTTGTCGAAAAATTTCGTGAAATTTATATTCCCATCTCCCGTAGGAAGCACAGGGGATGGGAATGAGATACTGGAAGAGATACGATGCAA
>VBQI01000015.1 GCA_008297865.1 Thermoplasmata archaeon | reverse complement strand
TTAATAATCATAGATACCACATGGGCATCCATGATTATCCTGCTAACGTATATTTTTCAAAAAATGTTACCGATGTTACTTGACATTACATTTCCCTAAAAATTATAAATTACTTTTTCATTTCCTAACAATGTATGTAAAAGCTATTCCCGAGAACTGTTCTGGATGTATGGTTTGCGAAATCGTTTGTTCTGTTTGGCATTGGAAAGTTATTAACAGACGCAAAGCAGGAATAAGGATAGAAAAGAAAAGCATGGTAGATGACATTCCTCATGTATGCTCTCATGGCAACAACTGCAATTTTGAATGCATCGAAGCCTGTAAGTTTGATGCAATGAAGAAAAAAGATGGCATAGTTTATGTTGACTATGAAAAATGTACAGGTTGCAAAGCATGTGAAAGAGCCTGCCCTTTAAATGCAGTGTGGATATATGAAAAGAAGGCATATAAATGCGATTTATGCAATGGCGAACCACAATGTGTAAAATTCTGTTCCCAGAATGCAATTATTTTGGAGGGATAAAATGGCGTATATGGGAAAAATTTTGAGTGTAGATGTTGGGAAGGAGGAAGGAAAAAGACAGAGTATTGGAGAAAGTTTTATATTAAAATATCTTGGGGGAGATGGATTTGGCGCCTATTTTATGAATACAATTGCAGATGCAAAATCAGATGCATTTTCTCCTGATAATCCGTTGATAATTGCTCCTGGCTTGCTCGTTGGCACACCAACGCCTACTGCGGGGAAAACATCATTTTTTGCAAAGTCAGCTTTAACAAATGGATGGAATGAAAGTGTAACAGGCGGGCGGATTGGCTTTGCATTAAAACAGGCTGGATACGATGCCCTTATCATAACAGGAAAAGCAAAGGAGCTTTCCTATTTGCTTATAAAAGATGATGAAGTTGCAATAAAATCTGCAGAGCATTTAAAAGGAAAAACAACGAGGGAGACAGCAGAGGAAATTAAGAAAGACGAGGGAGATGTTATTGTTGCCTCCATAGGCATAGCTGGAGAAAAGCTTGTGAGATTTGCATGCATTGATTGTGACGAACGCCAGGCTGGAAGAGGGGGTATAGGAGCAGTGATGGGGAGCAAAAATTTGAAGGCAATCGCCATCTCTGGAAGTAAAGATATTAAAGTGGCAAAGCCAGATAAAATGTATAAGCTTACAGAGAAATGGTATGAAGAAATGGTCAAGCATCCAACCTTTGAAGCTGATGGAAAATATGGGACAGGAGAGTTTTTAGAATGGATGAATGCTGAACGTGGCACATTTCCTACAAGAAACTGGAGAGAGGGTGTTTTTGATGAAAGAAAGGAAATAGACCCCTATTATTGGGCTCCTCGCTATGCAGTTAAAAATAAGGCATGCATACAGTGCGTTAAGCCTTGTGGAAAGGCGTTTGTTATGAAAAAATATGAAGGAGCTTTGGATGGAGTGGAATATGAAACTCTATTTGCTTTAGGCTCAAATTGTGGAGTTAAAAATATTGAAGATGTTGCAAAAGCAAATGAGTTATGCGACTTATATGGTATCGATACCATCTCGGCTGGAGGAGCAATAGGCTTCCTCATGGATTTATATGAAAATGGCATCATAGGAAAAGAAGAAATAGGCATGGAAGCAAGATTTGGAGATGGAGATGCATTGATAGAGCTGGTTAAAAAAATAGCATTTAGGGAAGGAATAGGCGATTTGCTTGCTGAAGGAGTAAAAAGAGCTGCAGAAAGAATTGGCAGAAACGCGGAGAAATATGCGGTACACGTCCGCGGACTGGAGCCACCTGCTTATGACGTCAGGGGAATAAAAGGAATGGCCCTCGCTTTTATGACTTCGCCACGAGGAGCATGTCATCTTCGTTCTGGAGCTTATGCTCTCGAACTCACTGGAAAATTCTGGAAATATGAAGGAGTAGATAGATTTAGCAGCGAAGATAAAGGCAGGGAGATTGCAGATATGGAGAATTTCATGGCAGTGTATGATGCCTTAGGAATATGTAAGTTCTCAAGAGGAATATATCTGCTAAATTTTGAAGAAATACTGGATGCTGCCATTGGAAAAGAAATGGGCGAAGATGAGCTGATTATCATAGGAGAGAGAATCTGCAATCTCAAACACATTTTCAATATAAAGTCTGGATGGAAGAAAGAAGACTGTAAGCTTCCCGAGAAAATACATCAGCCAATTCCAGAAGGTGTCTCAAAAGGAAGTTATGTCAGTAAAAAAGAAGAAAAGAAGATGCTTGAAGACTATTTCAATGCAAGAGGCTGGGATAAAAATGGCATACCTAAGAAAAAGAAGCTTGAAGAACTCGATATAGAGGAATTTATGGAATGAAAGGTATTGCCACCCTTCTTATTCTATTACTTCTTTTTCCTTTTCATGAAAAGTTGAATGATGAATTAAATGAAAAATTAAATGAAAAATTAAATGATGAATCGAATAAAAAATTGAATGAACAATATGACTCTGATGATGCTGCCCACTTTAAATATTATGAAAATGAGAGTCATATAATTCACTGGTATGAATGGTGGTATGCAAATGTTAAGGGAGAACATAACTCAATTTTGGTATTCTTTTTCACCTTCGGTAATTTGAACAATCCCTTTCTTTCATTGGTTGGAGCGACAACCTTCTTTTTTACAGAAAATGGAACTGTAGAAAGTATAACTGCTTATCCTTTCATTCATTATAACCTTGACTATGAAAAATGTAATGTAAGCATTGCAGGGAACAGATTTTATGAAGAAAACGGAAAATTTTTCATCAAGTATAACAAGAAGGACTTCAGTGTTTCGGTGGAAATGGAAGCGAAAGGAAAGGCTTTTGGCAGGGAAGCAACGCCAATAAAAGAATGGCAATGGGCTGCATGGCATGTGGCGGTGCCTTGTGGCATAGGGAAAGCAGGGATAATATATAAAGGAAATGAGTATGTTATAGAAGGAAAAGCTTATCATGACCATAACTGGGGAATGGCAAAAATGGGATTTTTTGAATGGGATTGGGGTGAATTTGGCATAGAGAAGCTTGACAATGAGTTTGCAATCATATATGGAATTGTAAAAGGCGAGGATAAAATGAAAGGGGGCATCCATTTTGTAAATGACAGCATGCATGTTTTCATCCCATATGGAAAAGCAAATATAGAATATCTAGAATGGGGGAGGATAAATGGATTCAAAAAACCAACAAAATTGCATATTTATGGAGAAAGCGTTTATGGAGAAAATAGAAATATAAGTGTTGACATGATTGTTGAAATGGAAAAATATTATATCATAGGAATAAGAGATTTTGGAAAACCCTATTTGGTTGGAAAAGCAACAGGAAAAGTGAGCATTGGTAACAGATCATATTCGTTTAGCAATGTAAAAGGATTTTATGAGCATCATGGTTTGCCATGAGGAAAGAGAATAACCTTAATTGAATTTTGTGCTTTTGCAACAAGCTGAAAGCCATGCATGGCTTCTTCCAAGCCAAGCCTATGGGTTATCATGTCTTTCACTCTTACCCTTCCTGACCTGATTAACTCTATTGCCTCTTCAATATCGCAAGGAGCTGCAGCATACGTAGAAAAAATGCTCACACCCTTATTCCATAAATCAAATTGAGGGAAGGGTATATCTATGCCTGGCTTTAAAGGAGCGAAGAAAAGTATGACACCTCCCTTCTCAACACATTTAAATGCTTGCTCGAATGCAGATGGCACACCTGCACACACTACAACAAAATCAGCCATACAATTTTTTTTCTTTACAGCATTTGCCATCAGAGCTAAATCTGCCCCAAACTCTCTTGCTTTCTTAAGGCGGTATTCATTTATATCTGTTGCAATAATTCTTTCAGCTCCCAATGCCTTTGCAAGCTTTATATGCAATAAACCTGAGATGCCACTGCCGATAACCAAAATGCTTTGCCCTTCCTTAAATCCCGCTATTCTCATACCTCTTACTACACAACCAAGAGGTTCAATAAAAACGCCTTCTTCATAACTCATTTCATCAGGGAGCCTGAAAGTTCCTTTTTCAACATTTATTGAAGGCACTCTCAAATATTCAGCAAAGCCACCTGGATAAAAATTTGTTGAACGCAAAGTGTCGCACAACGTTTCCTTTCCCTGCTTACAATATTTACATTCTTGGCAAGGAACATGGTGGGAAACAAATACACGCTCACCTTCCTTGAATTTCTTCACATTTTTGCCTACTTTCACAATCTCTCCAGCAATTTCATGTCCTAGAACGCGTGGAGCTTTTTTAATGCGATACCATTCCATGACATCGCTTCCGCATATTCCGCTTGCCATAACTTTTACCAAAAGTTCATCATCTCCTATTTCTGGAATAGGCATTTCTTCAATCCTTACATCGTTGTTATTATAATACATTGCAACTTTCATAAAGCAACATAGCTAATTATACTTAAAATTTGTTGATGCCATCAAAATTTTATAGCACGTGGTATTTTCAATTTGAATGAGAATTTTACATGTCTCAGATAGCCACCTCGGATATTCAGCATATCATAAAATTGCAGAGAATGGTCTAAATCAGAGGGAAGTTGATGTATACAATTCTTTCAAGCAATTTGTTGACTATGCGATAGAAAAAAAGCCAGATTTAATCATTCATTCAGGGGATTTTTTCGATAGTGTTCGCCCGACCAACAGAGCCCTTTTTTTTGCTTTGCAACAACTGCTGAAAATTTCTGATGCTGAAATACCATTCATTATCCTATCAGGGAATCATGAGACGCCGAAAATGAGAGAGACTGGAAGCGTCTTTAGGCTATTTGAACACATTCCGTATATTTATCCAATTTACAAAGGAAAACTCGAAGAAATTGAAATTGGGAATGCAATTGTGCATGCAATTCCTCATTGCTTCTCAAATGAAGATTTAAAGAAGAATATTGAAAACGTTAAAAAGAGAGAGAATTTCATAAATATCCTTGTTCTCCATGTAGGCATCATTGGAATAAAAGAATTTAGGAGAGGAGACTTTAATGAGCAAATTATTCCATCTGGCTGTTTGCCTATTGATTTCGATTATATTGCTCTTGGTCACTATCACAAGGCAACACAGGTGACAGAAAATGCATATTATGCTGGCTCTACAGAATATTTTTCATTTAAAGAAGCAGGTGAACAAAAAGGTTTTTATGATGTAGAAATAAATAGGAAAGTAAATTTTATTCCGTTAAAAGTTAGGCAAATGATAAACCTCGGTGCTATAGATTGCTCATTACTTTCCCCTGAAGAAATAACTCATGAGATAATAAGAAGGGCTGATGAAAAGGGAGTGGATGGAAAAATCGTAAGAATTGAATTGAAAAAAATTGGAAGAGGGAAATATAAGGCACTTAACTGGGAGAGAATAAAAAAATTGGCTTCCAGCGCCCTCCATTTTGAAATGCCATATGAATTTTTTGAGATGGAACAAGAGCTGAGGGGCAGGAGCAAAATAGGAAATCTTGAAGAAGAATGGAGAGAATACATTGCTAGTGTGCCAATTGGAGGAAATAAAAAAGAGATAGAAGAACTTGCCCTAAAGTATCTCCATGAGGTGAGTAGGTGAGGCTAATATCTTTAACTCTCCATAATTTTAGGAAATTTAAGGATGCTGAAATTAATTTTCCAGATGGTATAATTGGGTTTGTAGGAAATAATGGAACAGGAAAATCAACAATAATAGAAGCAATTGGATGGGCAATATATGGAAATAAAGCATCTAGGACGCCGAAAGAGCAAATAAAAAGACAAGGAGCGGGCAAGCATGAAGACTGCTGGGTTAGATTACAGTTCGAGATGGGAGGAAATCATTATGAAGTAATAAGGATAATAGGGAAGAATTTGTCTACAGATGCGAGGGTAAAAGTAAATGGACTTATTTCTGCATCTTCAACTAATGCTGTAACATCCTTTCTTGAAAAGAGAATCGGCATGGACTATGATTCTTTCTATACATCTATAGTGGCAAAGCAGAAAGAGTTGAATGCTCTTTCAGATAAATCACCTGCTGAAAGAAAGAAAAGTATGTTAAAAATGCTCAAGATAGATTTACTTGAGGATGCAATAAGGAGGGTGAGAGAAGATAGGAGAACGAAAGAGAATATGCTTGACTGGATTGAAAAAAATTTAAAGGATTTGGACGAGCTTGAAAAAGAAAAGAAAAAAATGAGGGAAAGATTGGAGGAGCTTTCGCTGAAAAAAGAGCATTTGGCAGGGGAAATAAAAAGGATAGAAGACGAGTTGGAAGAGATAGAAAAAGAAAGAGCAGAGGAAAGAAAGAGAGCGGAGGTTTTTAAAAATTTGGAATCCAAGAAAAAACTGCTTGAGGAAAGAATTGTAATGAAAAGAAGAATGAAAGAGGAGAAGATAAGAGAAAAAGAGGAGCTTATAAAAAAGAAAGAAGAATATGAAGAGATAAAGCATTTTTCCAATGAATATGATGAACTATGTGCAAGAAAAGAAGATTTGGAAAAATTAAGAGAAAAATATCATGAAAAAAAGAAGTTGGAGGAAGAAGAAAAGAGACTAAGAAAAGAAATTGAAAATATTGATAAAGAAATAAAAAGAAATGAGAAGGAAGTAGAGGATGAACAACGGACAAGAAAAGAATTTGAAGACATTGAGAAGAAAATTAAAGATATCGAAGATACAAAAAGAGAGCTTGAAAGAGAGAGACAGGAAAAGCAAGCAGAAAAAAAAGAGATTATGAAGAGGAAGCAGGAGACAGAAGAAAAGCTCATTGAAATAAAAAAAATTGGACCAGACAGTGATTGCCCGACATGCGGCAGGCCACTTAGAGAAAAATATGATGAATTGGTGAAAAGATTCGAGAAGGATATAGAAGGTTATAAAATTAGAATTGGCGAAATTGATAGAGATATAGAGAGGATTGAGAGAGAGTTAATGGAAAGAGGAGAGGAAATTAAAAGTTATGAGAAAATGAAGGCGGAGATCGAAGAAAAACTTAGAAGATTTTCTGTTATTAGGGAGAGAATCAGGATTTTTGTAAAACAAAAAGAAGATAAAGAAAGTATATGGAAGGAGAAGCAAGAAAACATTGCTAAGCTTGGAGTAATTGAATTTAATGAAGAAGAATATGCTGAGATAGATGGCAGAATAAAATATTTGATGCCAATAAAAAATAAAATTGCTGTTCTGGAGAATGAAATTAAAAAATTACCATATATGGAGGAAGAGATAAGAAAGATTGAAAATGAGGAAAAGGAAATAATTCTAGAATTAAATAAGTGCAACGAGGAGATAAAAAATCTTGCTTTCGATGAGGAAAAATATAGAGAAATTGAAAGAAAATATGAAGAGGTAAAGGAGAGGACTTATAAAAAAAGAGAAGAAATGGTAAAAATAGAGGGGGATATAGAATATACAAAAAAGGATATTGAAAAAATGGAAAAAGAGATAGAAGAGCAGAGAAGGCAAAGAGAGAAAATAAAGGTGCTTAGAAGAGAAATTGCAAACCTTGAAATGCTTGCTGGAGATAGAGATACTGGATTGCTTAACAACTTTAAAAAATATTTGATTTCTAAGATAGGTCCTCTTCTATCTTATTATGCCTCGCACTTCTTTTCTATGTTCACTCAGGGGAAATATAAGGAAATAGAGATAGACGAAAATTATAGCATATATATTTATGATGGCGGAGAAAAATTTGACATTGGAAGATTTTCGGGAGGGGAAAATGACCTTGCAAATTTGTCATTGAGGCTTGCCATATCGCAGTTAATTAGCCAGAGAAGCGATATTTCCCTTAACTTTATTGCTTTAGATGAAATTTTTGGTTCTCAGGATAGGGAGAGGAGAAAAAATGTTTTAAATGCTTTGGCTGAATTAAAAAACCAGTTTAAGCAAATTCTGCTGATTACCCATATTGAAGACATTAAAGATTCTTTAGAACATATTATTAAAGTGTATGAGGATGAGGAAGGAATTTCCCATATTCAGATTGAGTGATTATTCATAGTTCGTTCCCTTTAATTCAGCATTGACGCTATTTTCTTCATATGAAGCAGATAATTTGATAACATTTGCAACTTCTGGAGCATAATATAACTCTATAAAATCAAAGAACTCTATTTTGTATGCCTCATATGTTCCAGCAGGCACATTTATTATTTTTTTAGACGTACATCTACCTTTAATGGCTCCAATGGAAGTATTATATTGGAATGGAATCTTTATTATACCAAATAATGAAGAGGCAACGGCATCCATTTCAATGTTCAATGGCACGGTATCCCATTCTTTGCCAATGTATAATGGAAAATCAATTAAGGCTAGCGAAGGCTTCAGTTTTACATTTGCCTCAATTTTAAATGGAATTGGTATTGGAAGCGATTCGATTGTTATTAATGCAATTCCTCTTACTATAATCTCTGCATTTCCTATTTCAAAATTTGGTTTCAAATATAGATTTCCATGTAGCCTGCTCAGCAACAGTTTTCCAGAAACATTCATAAAAAGCTGTGTCTCAAATTCTCCTTTTACCCTCCCTTTTAAATCTATTTTGTTGCTGTTTGTAACCTTCAAACTAAGACTATCTATATTTCCATTAAATTTAGCAAATCCAGCATCTATTTTAATTTCATTTATATTGAATGTCCATTCATCTTTTTCTTTCCATAAATCAATGAAAACAGCGGTTTTATCGACACTTTGCATTCCACTTTCATCTATGACTGTTAAAGTTACTGTATAAAGTCCTCTCTCGTTATACGCATGCTTTGGATTTTGCTCATGGCTTATGCTCCCATCTCCAAAATCCCACTTCCATGAAATAATGCTTCCTTCAGCATCATGGCTTCTACTTCCATCAAAACTTATTGACTCGTTTATTCTACCAAAATAAGGGCCACCAGCATTTGCAATAGGGGGCCAATCAAAATCATTTGCATCATATTCAACCCAGACTATCATAAAATCATCAATATGTAGTGAGCCATATTCAATGTTGAAGAACCCGTTATAGCCCCAATAACTTCCCCAGCTATTTTTACATATCCAGTATCCACCATGGCTTATGCTTGCATCATCCTTCCAGCCAACTATTACTACGCAATGATTTATTCCTTCTACATAGCCGGGGTATTTATAATAATCTTCCGGATTATGATTGTAAAGACCCCACTGCGTAAATTCTTCGGTTGCCATCATGAATGTGACGACTGGCCCCTTTTCCATAATCATTGTTTTTATTCTATCTCTGTCTTCATCTGAGCCATCTGGAAGCCAGTAGCCATAGTCAACTATTGGCACAAGTTTTTCTTCCCAATCTGGACATTTATCCGAACAAGGCACAGTATCATCTGCTTTATAAGGAAAACAACTCTCTAAAACTATTCCATTGCAATAGTTACCGTCTGCGGAGGTAGATTTTATATATTTATAAGCTCCGTATGGGCTTCCTCCCTTGCAACTTCCCGCTAATGGAAGGCATGACATTACATATTGCTCAGATAGATCTGGATCTAAATCTGCAATTCCTTCTTCAATATTTATCACACTTTCCAATGCTCCAACTGCAGCAAAATCCCAACAACTTCCACACGCCCCTTGGTATCTTGCAGGCGTTGTCCAGTCTCCATTATAATCCATCCAGCTAAAATAGCTCGGAGGATTTCCTATAGCTGGTTTTTCTGAAGGAGGGTCATCAATTTTTGGCACATATTCCATCACTCCAAAAATGTAGTTGGCACCGTCGCAACAATCGCATCCTTCATTATACCTAAATGCTGGCAAAAGAAACAATATGGCTACTATGTAAAATAATCCTCTCCACCTCATTAACCTCATGTTTGCATAATATCTTAAAAATTTTTAAAGCTAACGTAGAGCCAACAATTAGCATATATAGTTAACGCATAAAGCTAACAAATAGCTTTCCTCCCAAAAGTCATAAAACCAGTATGAAGAATTCCGCTTGGCTCTGGATGTGTGTATCCATAAAGGCTTTTCCAATTCCGCTGAATAGTTTCTATTGTACATGCAATGTAAAAATCATGCTTTTTCATCTCTTCCCTCACCCTGATCTGTTCTTCTATATGAGGGGAATAAACAACCAGCCATCCTCCATGTTTTAGCTTTTTACTTGCCATTTCAACAAGTTTATGACCATCTTTCAAATCAAATGTAATCAAATCAAGATTTCTCTCCTTAGAATTCTTGACATCATCATTCTTTATTTTCACAATTTTCTCCATCCCACATTTTTCAATATTTTTTTGGGCAATTTTGTAAAACTCCTTTCTCCTTTCATATGTATAAACTTTGCCCTTCCTTCCAACAATATTGCCAATAAAAATGGCAAGGAAGCCAGAGCCGGAGCCAGCATCCAAGCATCGCCATCCATACGATAAGCCAGTTATTGCTACAATTTGACAGGCATCTTTCGGCATAACAACTTGTGCACCTCTTCTGCATTTTTTGAGCAAATCCATTATCGTTGGCTTTACAGCAACAAATTTTTGCTTTTTAGTTTCAATTATATCTCCTTCCTCTATATTTCTCGCATCTATTATGCCGAATTTTGTATGAATTTTCTTCCCCTTTTCAATTAATATGCTCTCTTCAGCATTCAGAAGTAATATATACTCTTGCATAATTATTCGCCTCTTCTAAAGCTTTTTTCATTTGTTCTTCATTAATTTCGTAAGGGTAATTATATATTTTTCTGACTCCCTCATTGTAAAATGGACGATTGCAATCTGGACAACCAGATGTAAGAAATGCCTTTTTTGAAAACGAAGACACTTCCACTTCCACAATTTTTCCATTATCGAGCAATATCTTTCCACTTCTATTTTCGATTATGTAAGATGCAATTTGCAATACCCTATAGCGAGGTAAACTTATGACTGTTTTACTCTCCTTGGAATATGGAAAAAGAGCAATTTTTATACCCATTTCTGCAATTTTCTTCATTAATTTTATTGCATCTTCATCACTTTCTCCCAAGCCAGCAATTAAATGACATGTGGCCTTGCCAAAAATTTTCTTAGCATTTTTCAAAGCATTCATATATTCATTCCATGAAGGAACACCCTTTTTCCATTTTTCAAAAATTTCTGGAGAAAAGCAATCTAAGCCTATGCCAACTCTTTCAACTCCATTCTCTTTTAGGTGCTTCATTTTTTTCTCATCAACTGCATTGATTGATACCGAAATGGGTATATTGAACTCCTTTAATTCTTTTACAAAATGCAAAAGAATATCTTCATAGCCATACAGGCTCTGGATACATATCCTTTTCGCCTTGGCGAGCCCAATTCTTTTTTTCACTTCTTTGAATTCATATTGTGGCCATTTTATTCTTGCAAGATATCCGTTTTTCTGATGACAGTAAAGGCAATTGCCCCTGCAAATTCCATCAATTAAAAAGTAAAGGGTGGTCATTTTTGCATCCATTCTCAAATTTTTCAGTCCGAGCATGGAGGCTGTTGCTAATGATGCTCTAATAATCATTATATCCCTCCTTTCCTATCATAGGAACGAATGCACATCCCCCCAAATTTTTCTTTTTCATTTTTTCATTTTTTTCAATCAGGATAAGATCACAATATACTCTTCCAACAGGAATGAGAAGCTTACCACCTTTTCCTAACTGCTCAATTAATGCAGGTGGTACAGAAGGGGCTGAGCATGTTGCGTAAATATGTGTATAAGGTGCAAATTCTGGCAGTCCCAGAGAGCCATCCCCAATAAATACCTTAACATTTTTTATCCCAAGCTTTTTAAAATTCTCTTTTGCTTTATCCGCAAGCTCCTTTATTCTCTCTATTGTATAGACCATTCCCCTACTTGCTATTTTTGCAGCAATGGAAGCATGGTATCCAGTTCCAGTTCCTATTTCAAGTATTTTACTATCTTCATCCAATTGCAGTGCTTCAAGCATAATTGCAACCATATGGGGGGCTGAAATTGTCTGGCCGTGTCCAATTTCGAGAGGGGTATCTTCATATGCATACCCCCTTTGCCTATCTGGAATAAATATCTCCCTTGGAACTTCTCTCATTGCCTCAATTATTCTCTTACTTTTTAAATATCCGTGTCGAATTAGTTTTTTTATAAGTTTTTCCTTTTCCACAAATAGATAATATTCTTAAGATTTTTATATTGTTTCATAATTATTGCTGGGGCAAAAATGAAAGGAAGAGTTGTCAGCTTGACAACTATTCTTTTTATATTTCTGCAAATAATTGCTGGAGGCAATACATCACATGAAAATAGCGTTAGCATAAATGCAGAAAAATTATTTCATATGAGCAATCATATCATAGTTGACATAAGAAATTATGAAGAATATGCTAAACAGCATATTTATGGAGCCATTTCAATCCCATTTAGTCAATGTGAATTGTGTTTTCTGCATAAATTTGATGAATACCGCAATGAAAGTATCGTTTTATATGATAAGAATGGGAGCAAAAGCGAAAGAGCGGCTTATCTCCTAATTAATAATGGATTCAAAGCATACTATCTGGATGGAGGAATAGATAGCTGGATAGCAAACGGTTTCCCAACTGAGACAGCAAATGGTTTCCCAGCTGAAAAAGGAGAAGAGAAATATTACTGTGGATGTATTCCTTTGAAGAATGTAGAACCGAAAGAGATTATAGAGATAGGAGAATATCCTCCTGTTTGGAACTGGAAAAATGTTGAATATAGTGGCATAAGAGGCGACTGGACAACGCCTGCAAGAGATCAAAAGGCGTGTGGAAGTTGTTGGGCATTTGCGGCAATGGGAGCACTTGAGGCAATAGTGAATATTAGAGAAGGCTTTCCAGATATAGATGTGGATTTATCAGAACAGTATCTATTATCCTGCCCGCCAAATAGTGGCGGATGTTCTGGCTGGAATGCATATTTTGCCTACGAATATATCGCAAAAAATGGCGGAGCACTTCTTGAATCATGTTTTCCTTATGGAGCAAGCGACATAATACCGTGTTCAGATAAATGTCCAGATTGGGAAGAAAAACTTGTGCCAATAGTTGACTATGGATGGTATATGAATGTAGATGATGAATTCATAAAATACATGATTTACAATCATGGGCCAGTAGTTGCCACAATGAAGGTATATGAAGACTTTTATGAATATGAAGAAGGAGTTTACAGACATACCTATGGCAATTTCGTTGGATGGCATCAAGTGGTTATAATTGGATACGATGATGAGCAGAGATGCTGGATATGCAAAAATAGCTGGGGCCGCTATTGGGGGGAGGACGGTTTTTTCAGAATTGCCTATGGAGAATGTGAAATTGGATGCGAAATAATCTATGCAGACTATGATGAAAATGCATTTAACTGGCCCCCTATTGCAGATGCTGGAGATGGATACTATGGTGATGTTGGAGAACCAATATACTTTGATGGGAGCGGTACATTAGATGTTGATGATAACATTGTTTCATGGGAGTGGGATTTTGGAGATGGAAACACAAGCCATGAGCAAAATCCAGTTCACATTTATCCTAAGAAAGGCATTTATTCTGTAAAACTCACCGTTGTTGACTCAGAAGGTGAAAGAGATACAGATGAAACTGCTGTCTTTATTGACGTATGGGATGCTGGGAACTGCTGGGTATATGAAACAAAAGCTTATGGCGATACTGAATATTTCTTTCCCATTTCTTTCAAATTTTCAATGAAAAATTTCGTTTTGCAGGTAGAAAATGAGAGCGAAAATGAATACACGCTAAGTTTTGAAGGTAAAATAAGGGGATACGGCAAAATTTCCCTCAATATTTTGGGCATGCCTTTCAATATAAGTTTTCTTGGCATACTGCCATCTTTAAAGATGGAGGGAGAAATAAAATTTTATAAATTCGGTTATGGGATAGAAAAGATTGATTTATATACAAAAGGAATTGCCTTCTTATTAACTTTGCCCGTTCCATTATTAATTCCAGTGCCATTCCACATTAACGTAACAGTAAATTTTGAATCACCATATATACTAATGGCTGTTGCTCCAGAAATAGGAAAATGCTGGGAAACTCCCATCACAAACGCATCGGCAATAGTAAACATTTCTTCTTTCTTCGGTATCTTCACTAAATCATTTGCCGTAGATAAAATACCTCTTTTTGTAAGCATTGATATGGAATGTGTGAGTAAAGAAACTGTGGAGGTGCCTGCTGGAACATATGAGGCATACAAAATAGTAATTTTTGAAGGAATAGAATTGTATTACTCCCCAGAAATTAATAATTTAGTGAAACTACAGATATCTGAAGAATTTGAAAACATTTGCCTTATCTCGCAACTGAAATCATTGAAACCAGAAAAATAAAATTACAGCCATTTATTGACAATTTCCATAACTTCCTCTTTTTTTTTCTTCATTTTTTCTTCCATTTCCCTCATTTTTTCTTCCATTTTATCCTTATACCTCTTATCGTCTATCCCAGAAAGATTAATTTTTACATTTAGCAGTGCAGAATGAAATGAGGCATAGGCGAGCAAGGCAGCTACTCCTGCATCAGTTATTGAATTCTTATTTCCTTTCTCTGCAATTTCTTTTATCTCATTTATTAGTAAGACGCATTGCATGGCTGTTTCACATGGTACTTCTGCTGCTCTTTTATACGCTTCCTGCACATTCTTTTTCTCCTTGAAAGCCTTCATTACCTCATCGAATGCTTTTGCATCTTCTTCGACAAGCAGAAGAAATTTTTTCCTCATTTCCTCCATTTTTTGCCTTTCATTCTTCATTTCTTCTTCAACTTCTGCATATTTTTTCTTTCCTATGGTAAGATTACAAACCATCTCAGCTAAGCTACATGCTAATGCTCCAGTGAATGCTGCAACGCTTCCTCCGCCAGGTGTTGGCGTCGCCTTCGCTATCTCCTCTAAAAAATTCTCAATGCTTTTCATGATAATTCCTCCAGCAATTTTTTCTCCAAAATTTGCTCTACTTTAAAGTCTTCCAGCTGAAGATAAAAGGCGGCAATATCTGCAAGAGCTTCCAAGGGAATCATGCCAATTATCTCGCTTGATAGAACACGGGTGCCATAACGTTCTGCCTCTCTTTTTATGGTTTCAAAAACCCTGAATAAAGGAGTAAGTTTATAATTTGTCATGTTCATTGAAACCTGCACTATGCCACGCTCTTTAATTTCGAAGCCCATAGCTTTAACATATCGATAGCCACCGCTACTATGACGAACTGCTTTTGCAATTTTCTTAGCTATGTTTATATCAGAAGTTGCCAAATTAACATTGAAAGCTATCAGAAATTCTCTTGCTCCAACAGCGGTGGCGCCTGCAGTAGGATGAATTGCGTTTGGTCCATAGTCAGGTGTCTTTTCAGGATTTTTTCCTATTTCTTCTTTGAGCCCTTCAAACTCTCCCCTTCTAACATCTGCAAGATTTTTTCTGCTTGGCTTTGTGGCTGCTTCCTCATATAAAAAGCAGGGCACCCCAGCCTTTTCCGAAAATTCCCTTGCAAATTCGTGAGCAAGCTTTATACAATCCTCCATGCTTACATTCATTACTGGTACAAAAGGCACAACATCCATCGCCCCCATACGTGGATGCTCACCCTTATGCTTATTCATATCTATAAGCTCAACTGCCTTCAGCGACATAGCTAAAACCGCATTTTTTACTTCTTCTGGCTCGCCAATGATGGTAACATCAGTTCTATTATGGTCAGCATCAGCATGCACATTCAAAATCTTTACATTATATTTTTTTGCTTCATTCACTATTGCATCAATAACTTCTTTTCTTTGTCCTTCGCTAAAATTTGGAACACATTCAACAAGCTTTGCCATAGGCGTAATAGAGCAGAATATTTTAAGCATTGTGGAGAATGTAACTATTTTTGGGTTACAGTAATTATTTATTCTATTGTCATATCAAAAATATGGAAAATGCAGTGGAGCAACTGCAAAAATTAGGATTAACAGAATATGAAGCAAAAGTATATTTTAGCTTGGTTGGAAATCATTTCATCAGTGCAACTTCACTTGCTAAAAAGTCAGGAGTTCCTCGAACAAAATATTCAGTATAGTTTGGAGTGGAGAAGACATTTTTGAAGTATCTACTATGGAATAAATGTGTAAAATGCATGAAAAAAACATTTGATACTGCATGGAGATATGCTAAAAAGCGCTGAGGGGGGGATTTTCATGTGCTTTAATAGCACAATTTGAACCCCCGAGGGGCAATGCCCCACAGGCTCTCCAGGCCTGCGCCTTTCCTGGCTAGGCTACCTCAGCGCATTACTTTTCCACATACGAGGATATGTTCCTGGCTTCATTATCACTCTCTTTATATCTGCAACTATACCTTTATCACTTTCCATTATCTGGCGAGTACTCATTAAGGCTTCTGCAATTGCAACTGCTTCACCCTTTAAAGTTTTTACGGCTATCATGCTACCCTTTTTGATTCCAGTGTCTACCTGTGCAACACCTGGCAGAGCTAAATTGGCGCCATGACATATTGCATCGACAGCTGAATCTTTTATTATTATGGCAGGCAAATGAGAAAGCAATACTTCAACGGGATGAACATATTTTCTTATAATTTCGCTCCCATCCTCTTTCCAGAAAATGTAGGCATCGAGCAAATCTTGTAAAATAATGGCATCGTCTTCTTTAAACATGCCACTTTTTGTTCTTCTAAGCTCATGCATATGTGCCCCAACACCAAGCTTTTTTCCTATATCCTCGCATAACACACGTATATATGTGCCCCCCTCGCATCCAACTTTAAACAAAACATCTCTTCCATCTATTTCCAGAATGTTGAGATAATATACTGTGCGTTGCCTCCTCTGCCTTTTTACAGCTGCTTCTTTCGGTGGCATCTGCCATATCTTTCCAATAAATGTTTTCATTACTTCCTTTATCTTCTTTTTCTCAACATCTCCATGAAGTCTCATTACACATATGTATTCCTTAGAAATTTCATGCATTAGCCCAATTGCCTTAGTTGCATTCTCTAGCGCTATAGGCAACACACCTGTTACATTTGGATCAAGCGTACCACCATGCCCAGCTTTTTCAACATTCAAAATATCTCTAACCCATGAAGCTACTTGATGAGAAGTTGGTCCTGCTGGCTTATCTATAACAACTACACCATTTTCAATTAGTTCTTCTACGCTTCTTTTGCTTGGTTCTTTCCCAAAAAATGGATTTGTCTCCGCCTCTTCTTTTATTAATCTTTTTCTTCCATGCATTGCTATTTCTAATACAGGAACTATATAAAAACTTTGGATGATTTAGGTATTATCTTGAAAAATCTGGGCTCTTATGTAATTAACGAGGAATGAAAAATTTTAGTAAAATTTTTCTCTATATTCAATTTTCTTTTTGTTTTTCCTTATCCCTTGTATTTTATCGAAGAACCAAATCTGAATAGAAAAATATAAATACCCATCTGCACACCAGCTAAATTTTTATAATCTTTCTACATGATTAATTGTATGGAGGAGAAGAATTAAAAAGGTGGAAAAGAATGGTGACTAAGAGCAAATCTAATAGATTGTCTGTTTTCAATTTACCGAGTGTTTCCAGAATGTTATTTCCTAACGGTATTAAGTTATTACTTACCGTAACAGAAATTTTTGAGTTAGAGTTTGCCTATTATGAATCCAAGACATTATCAAAAGAAGAATTAATAAAGAGAGGTGCTTATTTTGAATCAATAGATGGAATAGAAACCTTTCATTCTAAAATATGCAAAGAAACAAGTAAAGCACTATTTGAGAATTGTTCAAAATCCACAATCTCTTACTTTATGAATGGGGTATATTCAACCGGATATGCCACTCACGGATTATTTCCATATAGGGGGAAATTCCATCCTCAGATGATAAAAGCTTTGATGAATATAATGGGTATTAAAGAAGGTGAGACTGTATTAGATCCCATGTGTGGAAGTGGAACATTAAATGTTGAAGCATCATTAATTGGAGTCAATTCAATAGGTATAGATAAAAATCCGTTTGCGTGTTTTATGTCTAAAGTAAAATTGGAGTCGCTAAGTTTAAGTTTGGAATTGTTGGATGAAGCATTAAAAAATCCAAAAGAAATAATTAACGAATTTTTAAAAACAAAACAAGTAAAAGAAAAATTACTTCTTGCTGAAGATGAAGAGAGTAAAATCAAGAGACTATTTCTATTAGCGTTTCTGGATGCTATGGGATATGCACGCAGAACTACAAAAAGTATAACTCTGCTATTTCCACAGGTATTAAGCAGATATATCAAGCAAGTTAGGAGTTTTCTTATTATTTCCAGAAAATTAAATCTTAAATTAGGTAAAGGAAAAATAGAATTTGGTGATGCGCGGGATTTATCAATGATAAGAGATGCTTCGATAGATTGTGTAATCACATCTCCACCTTACTCCTTTGCTATTGATTATGCCGAAAATGACAGACCTCAATTAGAATATTTAGGATTTGATGTTGATACACTAAAAAATGAGATGATTGGCCTAAATGGTAAAAGCCGAAAAGAGAAATTACAGAAATATTTTGAGGACATGAACAGGGTTATGTCAGAGATTTCAAGGGTGCTGAAAGCAGGAAAGTATGCCGTAATAATAATTGGTTCAAACGATATACAAACAGGAGGTATAAGACTTGAAAATAAGATTAAGGAATTTGGCATATTACATGGATTAGATTTGGTTAGAGAAATAAGAAAACCAATAAAAGGGATAAGGAATACTATGCATGAAGAATTTGTGTTAATATTCAGGAAGGAGGTATAAAAATGGCAAAATTGAAATTTCCAGATAATGAAACGAAATTTAATATAGTAATAGAAAAGAATACTTTTTACTTCCAGAATATAGAATTCGAAGAGGAGCACGAAGCTTATATATCTTCTCTAGCTCAGAATCTTTTTATCCTCAAAAATAAAGTTGAACAGGAAGGATTGAAAGAAGAAATTTTTGTAGAGCATATTATGAATGTGGAGGATGGACTAGATGCCTTATTAACTCTTACAGGGTTTTCAAAGGAGAGTTTGTTGCGTTTAATGACATTTATCCGAATTATAGATGATGAAGAGTTAAATAAAATTGTCAATAAAGATTACTGGCCAAAAGAAGATTTTGAAAGAGAGTGGACATTAGAAAAAATTAAATCATATGTTAGAAGCAACAGAAAATTTGCAGAGGGAATAGTCAATTTATTTTTCAAGGGTTCAACAGTTCCAATTTTAAGAAGGGTTATCCCACTCTTTGAATTTAAAAAACTTGACATAAATAAGCTTAATTTCTCAACAGAATCTCTAATAGATACGATAATCCGCTATAAAACTAAGGGATCTTATGCAGCAAGCAAAGGAAACAATCCTGAGGTTGTTATTGAAAAAATCTTGAACGAATTACGCTATCCATTTGAAAGAGGAAAACTAGAAAATATTCCACGAACATTAGATTTTATAATTCCGAGTAAAAAGTCTCCAAAAATAATTATCGAGTGTTCTTACGTAGTAACCACAAGTTCTGGAATGGGAGATAAAGCTAAAACTGAGCAAAGAGTAGCAGAGGCAATTAAAAAGCACTATCCAAATGCTTTATTCGTTGGTTTTGTAGATGGAATTGGGTGGTATGTGAGGAGAGGAGATTTAACAAGAATGGTTAAAGCATACGATTTTGTGTTTACATTTAGAGTTGACGAGCTCAGTAAATTCAAAGATTTATTGAAGGATGTAATGGAGGTGGGAGAAGATGCCTAAAATAGATTTTAAACATGACGGAATAGGACATTTTTTGTCGGATAAGTTTTTAAAAGTTCCACTTTACCAAAGATCATTTGCGTGGGAAAAAGAA